>DATBSV010000162.1:0-6297 GCA_036559685.1 Casimicrobiaceae bacterium | reverse complement strand
TCGACGAGCGAAGTCAACGATCGCTCGACGCGCCGCGGCATCGCGGCGACCGCAACGGGGACGCTGACCTGCGTGGACATCGAACGATCGCGCTGACGCCGGGACGCGGCCGGCGCGAACTCGCGCCGGCCCGCGCGGTCGAGTGTATGCGCGAGCGTGCGCGACGGAAAGCGGCGCGACGCGCTCGCGCGTGCTTGTACGCGCGTTCAAACGAGACTAAACGCGCGAGGCACCCGCGCGGTTGACGTCAGGCGCGCGCGGCGCGGAATGCGACGACGTGGTCGATCTCGAGGCGGATGCCGATGCCCTCGCCGATCGCGTGATCGTGGTGCGACGGGACGACGGCCAGCACCCGGGTGCCGGACGCGAGCGCCAGCGTGTAGAGAAACTCGGCGCCTCGAAAGGTCTTCGACTGGACGGCCGCGCGCCACGGACTCGCGTCGTCGTGAACGATGTCGTCGGGCCGCAACAGGACGTCGACCGCGTCGCCCTCGCGCACGCCCTCGGGCAGCTCGGCCGGCAGCTCGCCGAGCTCGGTGACGAGCCTGCCGCCGCCGTTCGCGACGCCGCGCACGAAGACGCCCTGCCCGATGAAGTCGGCGACGAAGCGCGTGCGCGGCCGGTGGTAGACGTTGTAGGCGCGGTCCCACTGCTCGATCTTGCCGCCGTGCATGACGCCGACCTCGTCGGCGATCGCGAACGCCTCGAACTGGTCGTGGGTGACGAGGAGCGCGGTGATGCCCGCCTCCTTCAGGATCGCGCGCACCTCGACCGAGAGGCGCTCGCGCAGGTCGACGTCGAGGTTGCTGAACGGCTCGTCGAGCAGCAGGAGCTCGGGCTCCGGCGCGAGCGCGCGCGCCAGCGCGACGCGCTGCTGCTGACCGCCCGACAGCTCGTGCGGGTACGCACGCGCCGCGTCGGAAAGGCCCACGAGCTCGATCATGCGGCGCGTGCGCGCGTCGCGCTCGCCCGCGCCGAGCTTGCCGAGCCCGAACGCGACGTTGCGCGACACGTCGAGGTGCGGGAACAGCGCGTAGTCCTGGAACACCATGCCGATGCCGCGCGCCTCGGGCGGCACGACGCGGCCCGGCTCGCTGACGACGCGGCCGGATAGCGAGATCGTGCCGGCGCGCACCGGCTCGAAGCCGGCGAGGCAGCGCAGGACGGTCGTCTTGCCGCAGCCCGAGGGCCCGAGCAGGCACCCGATGTCGCCCGCCGCGAGCGAGAACGACATGCCACGCACGACCGGCTGCGCGTCGTATGCGTGCTCGAGCCCGACGACGTCGACGGAAGCAGCCATCGAATCCAGTCTACACGCGGGGTGGGCCGCGCCTGGCGACGTGCAGCTGCGCGGCGCCGCTGCGGCGTTCGAGCTGCTCGAGCTTCGCGGCGATGCCCGGGCCGATGCGGCTCTGCGGGTTCGACGGCGGCGCCAGCCCCTCGGCGCGCTCGCGCTTCTCGACGCCGGCGCGCGCGATGTCGAACGCGCCGGCGAGCGTCGATGCCTTCGCCATTCCCTCCTGGAAGAACGCCTGGCCGAAGAACGTCGCCTCGCTGCCGACGCCGCAGCCGAACGACGTGCGGTCGGCCTGCGCGGCGACGAGCACCGCCGTGTCGTCGTCGGCGAGCGCGTCGATGAAGCCGCCGGCGTAGCACGCCGAGATCACGACGATCCGGTAGCGGATCCCGGCGTCGTCGAGAGCACGGCGCAGCAGCGGCGGCGTGATCTGCACGAGCTCGAGCGGCGCGAGGCTGGTGACGAGCGTGGGATCGCGGGTGCCGTGCGAGGCCAGGTAGATCATCGCGACGTCCTCGTCGACGTCCATCGCGGCGGCGACCTCGTCGAGCGCATCGCGCAGGTTGCTGAGCGTCGCGATCGGCGTCGTCAGGAGCGTGCGCGGGTTGTTGACGAGCGAAAGCGAGCGGTCGGTCGTGCCCCACTTCTCGTCCATCACGCGCTTCGCCGCGTCGACGTCCTGGCGGAAGACGTCCTCGCTGGCGTCGCCGGCGAACCCGACGAAATAGAGGTCGACGACGCCGGCGCGCTGGTCCTCGAGCGACGCCAGCGCGTCGTCGAGCAGCTCTTTCTGCATCGCGAGCACCGGCTCCGACGCGGGATTCGGGTAGCGCGGATCGGCCTCGCCGCGCCCGACCGGCGCGAACCACGGGTCGACCGGCGCGATCCACGACGCAAAGTAAATCGGCGCGGCGAGCATGAGGCCGCCGACCAGCGCGCGCAGCGGCTTGAGGAGCGCATCGTAATCGAGCGCGACGTACACCGAGCGCACGAGCGCGACCACGATCCAGATCAGCACCACGCAATCGACGATCCATGCGAGCCCTGCGGGCACGCCGAGGCGCCTCCATGGCACGGAATTGGCGAGCTGCAGCAGCGGGAACGCGGCGAGCGCGATGACCGGGATCGCGAGCGCGAGCGAACGGTCGCGGTAGAGCAACGCGAGCACCGCCGCGGTTACCATCAGGAAGCCGCCGGAGAGGACCTCGTTGCCGAGACCGAACCACGAGAACACCCCCTCGTCCCCGTAGCGCAGCCAGTCGGCGCCGATGTCGACCAGCGCCGAGACGACGAAGAGCGCGAGGAGCTGCGCGAGCTCGATGCGGAAATCGACGCGCCGCACCGGCGCGAATAGCGCGAGCCTGAGTCCCGCGACGAGGTTCGCGGCGAGCGATCGCGCGAACGCGCCCATCAGGTCTCCGGAACGGCCGTCGCGTGCGTGGCGATGAACGAGCGCACGACGTCGGGATCGCGCGCGATGAGGGTGCGATGCTGGGGCCGCGCCTCGAGCCCTTCGAACGCCTTCGGGCGCGACGGCTCGCGGCCGAGCGCCTCGCGGATGGTCGCGGCGAACTTCGCGGGCAGCGCGGTTTCGACACACACGAGCGGAACTGCGGGGTCGCGGTTCGCGAGCCCGACCTTGAGCCCGTCGGCCGTGTGCGGGTCGACGACGATCCCGTACCGGCGCTCGATGTCGCGGATCGTCGCGATGCGGTCGGCGTGGCTGCTGCGGCCCGAGACGAAGCCCGACGCCTGCACCCCGGCCCACGCGTCGGTGCCGTGCAGGTCGAAGCCGCCCTCGCGGTCGAGCTTCGCCCACAGCGCGCGTAGCGCCGAGGGATCGCGCCCGACGACGTCGTAGACGTAGCGCTCGAAGTTGGAAGCCTTGCTGATGTCCATCGACGGGCTGGACGTCGCGCGCGTCTCGGCGGCGCCGCGCGGCCGGTAGCGGCCGGTGCGGAAGAACTCGTCGAGCACGTCGTTCTCGTTGGTCGCGAGGATCAGCCGCCGCAGCGGCACGCCCATGCGCTTCGCGACGTGCGCCGCGAGGATGTTCCCGAAGTTGCCCGACGGCACCGCGAAGTCGACCGGCGCGCCGGGTCCCGCGCGTGCGGCGAGCCAGCCGTGCACGTAGTAGACGACCTGCGCGGCGATACGGGCCCAGTTGATCGAATTGACCGCGCCGATCGCGTAGCGGCGCTTGAACGCCGCATCGCCGGCGACCGCCTTGACCAGGTCCTGGCAGTCGTCGAACGTCCCGTCGACCGCGAGGTTGTGGATGTTGGCGTCGTCGATCGCGAACATCTGCGCCGTCTGGAACGGGCTCATGCGCCCGTGCGGCGAGAGCATGAACACGTCGATGCCCTGGCGACCGCGCATCGCTACCTCGGCCGACGAGCCGGTGTCGCCCGAGGTCGCGCCGAGGATCGTGATGCGCCGTCCCGCGCGCGCGAGCGCGTGCTCGAACAATTCGCCCAGCAGCTGCAGCGCGATGTCCTTGAACGCGAGCGTGGGCCCGTTCGCCGCGCGCAGCAAGCCGAGCCCCGGCTCGAGCCAGGTCAGCGGGACGATCGCGTCGCTGCCGAATGCCGCGGCCGTGTAGGTCCGGTCGACGATCGCGCGGAGCTCGGTGCCGGGAATGTCGCCCATGAATTTCGACAGCACCGCATACGCGACGGTCCGGTACGGTGCGCCCGCGAGCGCGTCGAGCTCGCCCGCGGCGAACGCCGGATAGCGCTCGGGAACCGCGAGCCCGCCGTCGGGCGCGAGGCCCTCGAGGAGGATCGACAGGAACGGCTGCGGCGTCTCGCGCCACGCACCGCGCGTGGAAACGTAGTTCAAGGCACGCTCGCCGTCGGGTCGGTCAATCGCGCTTGCGGAAAAAGAACCACCACAGCACGAGCATGACCACGCCGACGAGCGCCCACCGCCACGCCCCCAGTTGCTCGATCCATGTCGTCGACCGGGGACCGGACCACACCTCGACGTCCACGCTCTCGATCTTCAGGCCGGCGCGGCGCTGGAGCGCGACGGCCGGACGGACGACTTCCGCTTCCAGGAAGGTCACCGGGCCGGACGTGCCGGCGCGCTCGTAGCGCCCGTCGCCCTTCACGCCGCCTTTGGGCGCGTTGAGCCCCGCGATCGGCCGGATGATCGACGGGGGCCTGCCGGGCTTCTCCTGGAGCTCGAAGCCGGCGAGCCAAAGCGTCACCGCGCCTTCGTCGCCCGTGACCCGGCCGACGACGCGGATCACGACGGCGTACGGACTGCCGTCGCGATTGACGGCGACCGTGGATGCCGACAACCACCCCACGGATTCGGAGGCGAGCACGTCGAGCGCGTTGCCGCCGGGCTTCAGCTTGTCCGGCTCGAACTCGTTGAAGCGCGCGACATCCTCTAGCGAGAACGTCTTGCTGAGCACGATCTCGCGCCCGAACTTCTCGGGATCGTCGCGCTTCGAGCACGAGACGAGGACCGTCGCCGCGACGAGCGCGACGGCCGACGCCCGCAGAATCCCTCCCCGGCGGCTCACGCGAGCCCCTCGAGCCGGATGCGCACGATCGCGCCGCGAACCGTCGGCAGCGCCTCGATCTTCGCGATCGCATCGACGACGTTCCGCTCGATCGAGCGGTGCGTGAGCAGGATGATGTCGGTCTGCATCTCGCCCTCCGGAGGCTCCTTCTGGATCATCGCGTCGATCGAGATCTCGCGGTCCGCGAGGATCCGCGTGATGTCCGCCAGCACGCCGGGCTTGTCGTCGACGCGCATGCGAAGGTAATAACTCGTCACCACGTCGCCGATCGGCAGCACCGGCAAGTCGGAGAGCTGGTCGGGCTGGAACGCGAGGTGCGGGACGCGGTGCTCGGGATCGGCCGTGTGCATGCGCGTGACGTCGACGAGGTCGGCGATCACCGCGCTCGCGGTGGGCTCCGCACCGGCTCCCGCGCCGTAATACAGCGTCGCCCCGACCGCGTCGCCCTTGACCAGCACCGCGTTCATCGCGCCCTCGACGCTCGCGATGAGCCGCTTCGCCGGTACCAGCGTCGGGTGGACGCGCAGCTCGTAGCCGGCGCTCGTGCGCCGCGCGATGCCGAGCAGCTTGATACGGTAGCCGAGCTCCTCGGCGTAGCGGATGTCCTCGCGCGTGAGCTTGGTGATGCCCTCGTGGTAGGCGCCCTCGAATCGCATCGGCACGCCGAACGCGATCGCCGCCATGATCGTGAGCTTGTGCGCAGCGTCGATGCCTTCGACGTCGAACGTCGGATCGGCCTCGGCGTAGCCGCGCTTCTGCGCCTCGGCCAGGGCGGCCGCGAACGACGTGCCGGAATCGCGCATCGTCGACAGGATGAAGTTCGACGTGCCGTTGATGATGCCGGCGATCCACTCGATGCGGTTGGCCGTCAGCCCTTCGCGCAGCGCCTTGATGATCGGGATGCCGCCGGCGACGGCGCCCTCGAACGCGACCATCACGCCCTTCGCGTGCGCCGCGGCGAAGATCTCGTTGCCGGCGAGCGCGAGCAACGCCTTGTTCGCCGTGACGACGTGCTTGCCCGCGCCGATCGCGGCGAGCACGAGCGTGCGCGCGGGCTCGATCCCGCCGATCAGCTCGACCACGATGTCGACGTCCGGGTGCACGGCAACCGTGCCGGGGTCGCTGCTCAGGTTGACGCCGGCCACGCCGCGCATCGCGTCGCGCACGCGGTCGAGCGTCCGCGTGCCGATCCAGGTCACGCGGATCGGGCGGCCGGCGCGGCGCGCGATCTCCTCGCCGTTGCGCGCAAGGACGTCGAAGACGCCCTTGCCGACGGTGCCGAAGCCCAGCAGCCCGACGTTCAGCGGACGCATGCGGTCGCTACGCCGCCTGCGACAGGCCGTCGTCGCGGAACATCTGCTTGATGCCGCGGATCGCCTGGCGCGTGCGCGCCTCGTTCTCGATCATCGCGAAGCGCACGTGGCCGTCGCCGAACTCGCCGAAGCCGATGCCCGGCGAGACCGACACC
>DATBSV010000161.1:0-7611 GCA_036559685.1 Casimicrobiaceae bacterium | reverse complement strand
AAGATGACGGATGAAGAATCCGACGCGTGCCTCAAGGCGATGCGCCACCTGCCGGTCGCGCTGCAAGCCGCGCTCGCGCTCGAGCCGCAGATCATCGCGTGGGCCGAGCGCTTCGCGCCGCGCCAGCACGCGCTGTTCCTCGGGCGCGGCATGCACTACCCGATCGCGCTCGAAGGCGCGCTCAAGCTCAAGGAGATCAGCTACATCCACGCCGAGGCGTATCCGGCCGGCGAGCTCAAGCACGGGCCGCTCGCGCTGGTCGACGCCGAGATGCCGGTCGTCGCGATCGCGCCCAACGACGCGCTGCTCGAGAAGCTCAAGAGCAACCTGCACGAGGTGCGGGCGCGGGGCGGCGAGCTCTACGTCGTGGCCGACAAGGACAGCGCGATCCAGGCCGGCGACGGGATCCACGTGATCCGCCTGCCCGAGCACGCCGGCGCGCTGTCGCCGATCGTGCACGTCGTGCCGCTGCAGCTGCTCGCGTACCACGCCGCGATCATCCGAGGCACCGACGTCGACAAGCCTCGGAATCTGGCCAAGAGCGTCACGGTCGAGTAGCGACGGCCTCCTCCGGCGGCTTGACCTTGCGGAACGTCGCGAGCAGCAGCACGTCGTAGACGATCTTCACTCCACCGGCGATCAACAGCGGCCAGGCGAACGTGGACGCGGCCAATAGCGACCCGGCCAGGACCGGGCTCACGGCGGAAGCGAGGCTGCGCGGCACCGACGTGATGCTCGCCGCGGCCGGTCGCTCCGCCGGCGTGACGATCGCCATCACGTAGGAGCTGCGCGTCGGAACGTCCATCTGAGACAGCGCGCTGCGGATCAGCAGCAGCACGACGACGCCCGCGAGGCTCGGCACGAACGGGATCGCGATCAGGCACAGGCTCGACGGAATGTGCGTGAACACCATCGTATTGACGAGCCCGATCCGGTTCGCGATGCGCACGGCCACCAGATACGAGAACGCGGTGAGCACGCCGGTCCAGAAGAAGAGCGTTCCCGCGGTCGCGATCGACAGGTCGAAGCGCTCGAACAGCCACAACGCGAGCATCGACTGCACGATGAAGCCGCCGCCGAACGCGTCGAGGCTGAAGAGCGCAGCCAGCGCATACACCCTGCCCTTCGACGGACCGAGCGGCGCCGGGGCGCGATGGGGGCCCGCGACCAGCGACGACGGCAATCCGCGGTACACGATGGCCGCCGCGACTGCGATCAGCGCGTAGAGCGCGAACATCGCAGGAATCGCGTCGCGCGGGGGCAGCGCCGCGGCGAGCGAGCCGACCGCGGCGGCGAGCGCGCCGACGAGGCTGTAGCGCGCGAACACCGCGGTGCGCTTGCGGTCGTCGACGACGCGCGACAGCACCGCATGCTCGAGCGGCAGGAACACGCTGACGTCGCCGCTGGACGGGTTCAGCGTGCCGACGACCGCGATGAGCAGCAGCGGCCAGAACTGCGTGGCCGTCGCGAATCCGACGCCGGTGCCGGCCATCAACACCGTCGCGGCGATCAGCAGCGCGCGGTACGAATGCCGGTGCGCGCGCAACCCGACGACGAGCGTGAGGACGCCGGAGCCGACGAGCGTGGCGGTCGCGATCGCGCCGACCTCGAGCGCGCTGAAGCCGAGGTCGAGCAGGTACAGCGGAAGCAGCAACGCGACGTAGCCGTCGCCGAAGGCGCGCAGGCCCTTGGCGACCAGCACGCGGCGAACGGTGGAGGAGGTGTCCAAGCGGGCTCCTGCGACGGGAGCGTACCCGTCATCATCGGAGCAGACCTTGGACGCCGGCTTGGCGTCTTGCGACGGGGAGTCTGCCGCATGTCCCCGGACGAGCGACCAGCGTAGTCCGCCGGCGGTTGCGGGTCAACGTGCGCGGCCTAGAATCACGCCGTATGCGTGAGCGCCTTCGACTTCGTGCCCTCGCGGCGGCGGCCCTGCTGATCGTCGCGCTCGCCGGCTGCGCGTCGACCGCGGCGCCGAAGGCGGATTACGTGGGCGTCTTCACCGGCGAGTACGTGGACGGGCGGCCCCTCTATCGCCTCCCGACCATCGAGGTCGTCGGATTGAGAAACGCCCTCTAGCCGTTCGTTTCGTCGATGAAGATCGCAACCGCCGGGCATAGCCGCGCGGCCTTGCGCACCGCTTCGTGCTCCGACGGCGGCGGCGTCGCGTCGCGCAGCACGACGATGCCGTCGTCGTCCTGGTCGAACACCGCCGGCGCGCTCAGCACGCATTGCCCGGCGCCGATGCACTTGCGCTCGACGACGCGCACCTTGAACGTCACGCCGCGACTTCCTCGGTCGACCACGCGACCGGCAGGTTGTGCACGCCGTAGATCTGCATGTCGTGCTTGAAGCGGATGGCCTCGAGCGGCGCGGCGAGGCGCAGGCCGGGCAGGCGCTGGAACAGCAGCGGATAGATCACCTGGAGCTCGACGCGCGCGAGCATCTGGCCGAGGCACTGGTGGATGCCGTAGCCGAACGCGACGTGCGCGGACGCGTCTCGGCTCACGTCGAAGCGGTCGGGATCGGCGAACACCGCCGCGTCGCGGTTCGCCGACGCGGGAAGCGCGAAGACCCCCTCGCCCTTGCGGATCGTGACGCCGCGCCACTCGACGTCCTCGAGCGCGACGCGACGCGGCGAGAATTGCACCGGGCTCACGAAGCGCAGCGCCTCCTCGACCGCGGGCGCCACCGCCTCGGGATCGTCGCGCACTGCCGCGAGCTGGTCGGGATTCTGCAGGAACAACAGCGTCCCGATGCCGATCATGTTGGTCGTCGTGTCGTGCCCGGCGCGCAGGATCATCGCGCCGATCTCGGCGAAATCGTCGCGCGACAGCTTGCCCGGCAGCACGTGCTCGGCGACGATCCGGCTCACGAAATCGTCGCGCGGCTCGGCTTCCTTGCGGTCGATCAGCGCGCGGAAATAGCCGGCGAGCTCGCGCGCCTTGTTCTCGGCTTCGTCGACGCTCTGCGTGAGTCCATGGCGCGCGGCGGCGCAGGCCATGATGAAGCGATGATCCTCGTACGGCGAGCCGATCAGCTCGCACATCACGAGCGACGGAAAGCGCACGGCGATCGCGGCGACGAGGTCCGCGGGCTCGGGGCCGGCGCGCATCTCGTCGATCAAGCCGTTCGCGATCTCGACGATGCGCGGCTTGAGCGCCATCATGCGTTTGGTGCTGAACTCCCTGGTGAACATCCGGCGGTAGTGATCGTGCGCCGGGTTGTCCATGCCGACGAACGCGCGCTCGGCCTTGTCGACCGCGACGCGCGCCGCCGTGACGGCGGGGAACCCGGGATTCGCGAACTCGCCCGAGAATCGCGGATCGACGCACACGGCGCGGAAATCGTCGTAGCGCGTGACGAGCCAGGCGCGCCGACCGTCCCAGAGCGTCACCGGGAAGATCGGCTGCGCCGCGCGCGCCTTCGCGTACGTCGCGGGCGGGTCGAGCGGCGACTCGCGCGCGAACGGGAAGCGCGGCGCCGCCTGCGCGTCGTCGGGCATCGTCAGGTCACTCGGGCTTGATCCCCGCGTCGCGCATGATCTTGTGCCACTTCGTGCCCTCGCGCGCGACCATCGCGCCGAACTCCGGCGCCGGGGTCCAACGCGCCTCGACGCCGTTCGCGACCATCTGCTGCTGGACCTCGGGCTTCTGCATCACCTTCGCGATCTCGGCCTGCAGGCGCGCGATCACGGCCGGCGGCGTTCCGTTCGGCACGAAGATGCCGAGCCAGCCGGTCGCGTCGAAGCCGGGGAATCCCGACTCGGCCGCCGTCGGCACGTCGGGCAGCGCCGCGCTGCGCGTGGGCGAGGTCACCGCGAGGCCGCGGACCTTGCCGCCCTTGATGTGCGGAATGCCCGAGGCGACCGACAGCGCCGCGAGCTGCACGTGGCCGCCGAGCAGGTCGGTGATGGCCGGCGCCGCGCCCTTGTACGGCACCTCGACCCACGTGAAGTTGCCGTTCTGCATCAGGAGGTCGACGGCGAGCTGCGGGAACGTGCCATGGCCCGCGGTGCCGTAGTTGACCGCCTTCGGGTTCGCCTTCGCGGCCGCGATCGCGTCGGCGAGCGTCTTGAACGGCGAATCGACGCGCGTCATGATCAGCGACGGCGAGCTCGCGACCTGGATCACCGGCGTCAGGTCCTTCAGCGGATCGAGCGGCGGCGACTTCATCGTCGGCGCGGCGATGATCACGTTGTCCGCCTGGCCCATCACGATGTCGTAGCCTTCGGGCGACGCGCGGGCCGCCTCGGCGAGTCCGATCATCCCCGACGCGCCCGCCTTGTTCTCGACGACGATGGTCCAGCCGGTCGACTTCGCGAGCTCGGCCGCGACCAGCCGCGACGAGATGTCAGTGCCGCCGCCGGGCGGAAACGGGACGATCATGCGGATGGGCTTGCTCGGGTAGGTTTGCGCGTGGATCGGCGCAACGAGGCCGATGAGCGCAAGGGCGGCGCAGACGAGACGAAACATCGTGGACTCCTCCTTCGAAAGTGTTGCCGTGATTATCCGAGGGCGCGACGCGCGCCCTCGAGCGTGTACTTGCGTAGCCGCGGGCCGGCCTTCATGACCTGGCCCGGCAGCGGACGGCCGATCAGCGCTTCCACGCGCTGCGCGACCGCGATCAGCGCCTCGAGATCCACACCGGTGTCGTAGCCCGACTCCTCGAGCAGGTAGACCAGGTCCTCGGTGCAGATGTTTCCGGTCGCGCCGGGCGCGAACGGGCAGCCGCCCAGCCCCGCGATCGACGACTCGTACTCGCGAATGCCGAGCTCGAGGCCGACGACGACATTCGCGAGGCCGACGCCGCGCGTGTTGTGGAAGTGCAGCGCCGTCCGCATCGCCGGGAAGCGCTCCGCGACCGCGCGCACGAGGCGCGTCACCGTCGGCGGCGTCGCCATGCCGGTCGTGTCGCCGAGCGTCAGCCGGTCGATGCCGAGCTCCGCGTAGGCCTCGACGAGACGCAGCGCTGCATCGACCGGCACCTCGCCTTCGAACGGGCAGCCGAACGCGCACGCGACGGCGCCGCGCAACGGCGTGCGTCCGCGCGCGATCGCCGCGACCTCGCCGACGTTCCTGATCGAACCGTCGATCGACGCGTTGAGGTTCGCCTGGTTGTGCGTCTCGCTCGCCGAGATGAACACGACCATCTCGTCGACGCCGGCGCCGAGCGCGCGCTCGGCGCCGCGCGCGTTGGGCACGAGCGCGGCGATGTGCGCATCGGAACGGCGCTTCAGGCGCGCGAGCACGTCGTGCGCATCCGCGAGCTGCGGCACGGCCTTCGGGCTGACGAACGACGTCGCCTCGATGTGGCGGACGCCGGCGGCGACTAGCGCGTCGATGACCTCGGCCTTGGCCTCGGTCGGGATGAAGTCGTGCTCGGCCTGGAAGCCGTCGCGCGTGCCGACTTCGGTCACGCGCACGTGGGGGCGGGAGGCGGTCATGGTCGAAGGTATCAGGCCGCGCGCTTGGCGTGGAGCTCCGCGATCTCGGCGGGGGCGTAGCCGAGCTCCGCGAGGATCGCGTCGGTGTCGACGCCGAGGTCGGGCGGCGGCCGGTGCACGCGGCACGGGTCGTCGGTGAACTTGATCGGGAAGCCCAGCACGTCGAGCGGGCCGTGCTTCGGATGGTCGATCGTGATGCGCATCTGCTGGTGGCGGACCTGCGGATCGTCGAACACCTCGCGGAGACCCATGACGCGCCCGCACGGGACGCCCGCCGCGTTGAGCACGTCGAGCCAGTGGGCGATCGGGCGCTTGGCGATTTCGGCCCCGACCAGCGCGTTGATCGCATCGCGGCGCTCGAAGCGGTCGCGGTTGGTGCGGAACTCGGGATGGTCGCGCAGGTGATCGAGACCGAGCGCGTCCAGCAGCTTGAAATACACCTGGTCGTTGGACGGCGCGATCGCGACCTCGCCGTCGGAGGCCGCGAACAGGCCGTACGGGGCGACCAGCGCGTGGTCGTTGCCGGTGCGCAGCGGCTGCTCGCCGGTCCCGAAGTAATGCGCCGCCAGGAACGCCAGGTTCGCGATCATCGCGTCGGTCAGCGCGGTCGACACCTCCTCGCCCTGGCCGGTGCGCTCGCGCCGGACCAGCGCGGCGCAGATGCCCATCGCGGCATAGGCGCCGGCGATCAGGTCGGACAGCGGCGGCGCCGCGCGCGCGGGCGCCTGCCCCTCGGCGCCGTTGACGCTCATGAAGCCGCTCATCGCCTGGGCGATGAAGTCGAACGACGGCCGGTCGCGGTAGGGCCCGTCGTTGCCGAAGCCGGTGATGTGCGCGACCACGAGATCGGGCTTGAGGCGTCGCAGCTCGTCGCGCGACAGGCCGATCCTGTCCATGACGCCGGGCCGGAAGTTGTCGAGCACGACGTCGGCGGTCGCGATCAGCTTGCGCAGCACCGCCTTGCCCTCGGCGCTGCGCAGGTCGAGCGTCAGCGAGCGCTTGTTCCGGTTGAACGAGGCGAAGTAGAGGCTGAAGCCGTGGCGCAGGACGCCCTGGTGGCGCACCGGGTCGCCGTCCTCGACGTCCTCGATCTTGATGACCTCCGCACCCATGTCGGCGAGGAACATCGAGCAGAACGGCCCGGACAGGATGCGCGAGAGGTCGACGACGCGAATACCGGTGAGCTGCATGGCCGAATTTTACCGCCGCCGGCGGGCCGCGCCGCTGATAAGCTTCAGGCGCTCGACGGCGCGACGCCGTCGCGGAGAAAAGCCATGCCGATCGTCCGACGCATCAAGCTCCCGCCCCGCGACCACACACGCGGGTGGGCCCTCTCGCTGCTCGTGCTCGTCATGCTCATCGGGCTGCCGCTCGCCGTGTGGCTCGACCTGCGCAACCTGACCGAGACCGCGCTGCGCCGCCAGGCCGCCGACCTCAACTCGGTCATCACGAGCATGCGCACGTTCTACGCCTCCAACGTCGTCGGCCGCGTGCTCGCGCACCCGGGCGCCACGCAGGTCACGCACAACTACGAATCGATCCCCGGCGCGATCCCGATCCCGGCGACGCTTTCGCTCGAGCTCGGCAGGGTCGTGAGCGAGCAGCAGCACAACATCCAGTACCGGTTCGTCTCGGACTATCCGTTCAAGAACCGCAAGCCCCACGAGATGGACCCCTTCGAGATGGGCGCGCTGGTGTCGCTGCGCGAGAACCCCAAGCAGATGATCACGCAGGTGCAGGAGTCGCTGTTCTCCGACCGGGTACGGCTGGTCGCGCCGGTCATGATGGGGCAGGCGTGCGTCACGTGCCACAACGTCCATCCCGAGAGCCTCAAGACCGACTGGAAGGTCGGCGACGTGCGCGGCATCCAGGAGGTCAGCATCGTCCAGCCGTTCGCCGACAACATCCTCGCGTTCAAGTGGCTGATCGGCTACTTCGTGCTGCTCGCCCTCTCCGGGGCGGGCTTCATCATGTTGCAGCGGCGCCAGGCGATGCAGATCGACGGCATGAACAAGGAGCTCGCGGGGGCCAACGAGTTCCTGGCGACGCTGTCGATGAAGATCAGCCGCTACCTGTCGCCGCAGATCTACAAGAGCATCTTCAGCGGCCAGCGCGACGTCGTCATCGAGACCGAGCGCAAGAAGCTCACGATCTTCTTCTCCGAC
>DATBSV010000160.1:0-6043 GCA_036559685.1 Casimicrobiaceae bacterium | reverse complement strand
GTGCTGGGCGAGGGCTCGGTCACGCAGCCGCGCTACGCGGCGGTGATCTGGCGCGCGAACGGCGAGCGATCCAGGCGGGTCGAGAGCGTCCCCTGGGATCGCCTCGGCGCGAGCGCGCACCGCGAGCTGCGCGTGATGCTGCGTTACGCGACGAGCGGCGAGGACGCGGGCGCGCCGGCGAGCCACTTGCGCGCTTCGATCAGCGCGGCGCTGTCGTTCTTCGCCTGGCCGGCGAGAAGGTGGAGGTAGAGCGGCACCAGGCGCTCCGGCAAGGGCAGCTTCGAGCGATCCTCGCCCGGATGCGTGCGCCCGCGCATCGGCGAGCGGATCGGCCCGGGCACCAGTGCGTTGACGCGTAGGGTCGGGCGCGACTCCCATTCGTCCGCGAGCTCGCGGGCGAGCGCCGCGACGCCCGCCTTGGTCACGCCGTAGCCGCCCCAGTACGCCCGCGGCGCGATGCCGCGATCGTCAAGCGTGAACGTGACGGAAGCGTCCGGTGCCCGGGAAAGGAGCGGCACGAGCGCGCGCGTCAGCCCCATGGGCGCCGCGATGTTCACGCGCAACAACGCGAGCCATGCCTCGTAGGACTGGTGCTCGAGCGGCCCGAGCGAGCCGAGCATCGCCGCCGTGTGCACGAGGCCGTCGAGACGCTTGAACTGCGCCTCGAGCGCGGACGCGACGTTGCCGAAGTCGGCGGCCTCCGCCTTCGCGAGGTCGAGCGGCAGGATCACGGGCTCGGGGTCACCGGCCTCGACGATCTCGTCGTACAGCTTTTCGAGCGCCGGGATCGCACGACCGTGCAACACGACGGTGGCGCCGCGCGCGGCGCACGCACGCGCGAGCGGCGCGCCGATGCCGCCGGTCGCACCGGTGATCAGCACGACGCGTTCGGCGAGATCGGGCGGCGCGGCGTGGTCGGGATCGGGAAGCGGCACGGCGGGTCTTGAGGCGGGCGGGCGCGATCATAGCGCACGGGGCGGCCCCGACGTTTGCACGGCTTCGCGGCTGTCGGTATAATTTCGGATTCGCCGTGGGGGTATAGCTCAGCTGGGAGAGCGCTTGCATGGCATGCAAGAGGTCAGCGGTTCGATCCCGCTTACCTCCACCACCGATCGAGCGTGAGCTGCCCGTGATGCGCACGGGCAGACCCAGCGCCGGCACCTGCAGCAATCCGGGTCCCCATCGTCTAGAGGCCTAGGACATCGCCCTTTCACGGCGGTAACCGGGGTTCGAATCCCCGTGGGGACGCCACCGCCGAGCGCCTGGGTGCCGGCGTGGCCGGGCGGCGCGCATGATCACCTTCGCGACCGCATCTCCTCCGTGACGATCTCCGCTCCCGCGCGCCCCGGCTCCGCCG
This sequence comes from Casimicrobiaceae bacterium, assembly GCA_036559685.1. Lineage (GTDB taxonomy): Bacteria > Pseudomonadota > Gammaproteobacteria > Burkholderiales > Casimicrobiaceae > VBCG01. Next base: position 4,686 of record DATBSV010000160.1, on the reverse strand, counting down.
ATCGCGAAGCGGTCACGGGCGTGCTCAAGGCCGCGTACGACGCGTACCTGTACGTCGGCCGGCCGTGCGCGAACTGCCACCCCGCGCACCTCGCGACCATCGCCACGCTGATCGGTCACCAGGCGCCGGATCCCGCGACGGCGCGCGTCCTCGAGATCGGGTGCGGGGACGGCGGCAACCTCGTCCCGATGGCGGCGGCGCTGCCCGGCGCCACCTTCGTCGGCATCGACCTTTCGTCGCTCGCGATCGGCGAGGCGCGTGCGTTCGCGAGCGCGCTTGCGCTATCCAACGTTACGTTCCACGACGCGGACCTGCGCGACCTGCCCGCCGACGTGGGGCCCTTCGACTACGTCGTCGCGCACGGTTTCTACTCGTGGGTGCCGGCGCCGGTTCGCCTCGCGATGTTCGAGACGATCCGCGCGCGGCTCGCGCCGTGCGGCGTGGCGTTCGTGAGCCACAACGTGATGCCCGGGTGCGGCCTGCGTCAAATGGTGTGGGACGTGCTCAAGCCGCACGTCGCCGGCATCGACGACCCGGTCGCGCGCATCGCCGAGGCGCGCGCGATGGCGGCGAAGGTGGCCGAGTCGATGGCCCAGCAACCCGGTCTCCCTTCGGCGCTCGCCATCGAGTTCCGCGAGATCGCGGACCGGCCGGGCTTCGCCGTGCTGCACGACGACCTGGCGGCGGTCAACCATCCGGTGCTGTTGCGCGACATCGTCGCCGAGGGCGCGACGCACGGCCTCGCGTGGATCGGCGATGCCGACCTGTTCCGCCATTCCGCGCCCGCCTTCGGCGAAACGATGAATGCCTGGCTCGCCGCAGCTGATCGCCTGACGCGCGAGCACGTCATCGACCACATGCGCCTGCGGCGCTACCGCGAGTCGCTGTTCGTGCACGATGGCGCCGCAAAGGCGGCAGCCCCCGACGCGCGGCGTCTCGCGGCGATGCATGCGGCCGCGACCAACGCGACCGTCGAACGGCACGCCGCGAAGCAGGACCGCGGGGCGCCGCCGTTGCAGCGAGCGCTGATCGAGCGGCTGGTCGACGTGCACCCGGGCAGCGTGCCGATCGAGGAACTGGTCGCCCTGATCGCCGCGCAGGCGGGCGCGGGCTCGCCGCTCGCGAGCCGCGACAACGCGCTGCTGTTGCTCCTCAATGCCGCTTATGCCGGAGTGATCGTGCCGCTCGGCGCGCCCGCCGGCATCGCGGCGAGGGCGTCCGACCGTCCGCGCGCGTTCGCGCCGGCGCGCTGGCAGGCGCCGCGCCACGATTTCGTCGTCAACCTGCGCCACGACGGCGTCGCGTTCACCGACCCGGCCATGCGCGCGCTCCTGCCGCTCGTCGACGGCACGCGCGACCGCGATGCGCTGGTGGCATCGCTCACATCCGTCGCGCCGACGATGCGCGACCCGCGCCGTGCGCTCGACGAGTACCTCGCTCACTTCGCGCGGCTCGGTATCCTCGACGCATGAGCGCCCTGCACGCGGGTCTCAAGGCGGCGTACGAGGACATTGCGTACGTCGGCCGCCCGAACCATCACAGCCACCCCGATCGGCTCGCCGCGATCGCCTCGTTGTTCGGACACGCCGCGGCCGACCCGTCGCACGCGCGCATCCTCGAGGTCGGCTGCGGCGATGCGGCCAACATCCTGCCGATGGCGGCGCAATTCCCCGAAGCGGAATTCGTCGCGTGCGACTACTCGGCACTCCTGATGGGGCATGCGCGCTCGCGTGCGGCGGCGCTGGGGCTCGCCAACGTCGAGCTCGTCGAAGGCGACTTGCGGGAGATCGCGTCCTCGCTCGGCACGTTCGACTACGTGATCGCGCACGGCTTCTACTCGTGGGTGCCTGCGGACGTGCGCGACGCGTTCATCGCGATGCTCGGACGCCAGCTCGCACCCGGCGGGCTCGCGTTCGTCAGCTACAACGTGCTGCCGGGGTGCTTCGTGCGGCGCATTGGCTGGGACGCGATCAGGATGAACATTCCGGCCGACGCGTCGCCGAGGGAGCGCCTGGAAATCACTCGGCGCGAGTTCCGCGACCTTGCCGAGGCGTGGTCCGCGATGGACGGCATCCCCGCGCACCTCGGACGCGAGTATGCGGGCGCCGCGGACCGAAGCGACAGCATGCTCTACCACGACGATCTGTCGGGGATCAACGAGGCCGTCTACTTCTCGACCTTCGCGCAGCACATCGGCCGCCACGGGCTGGGCTTTCTCGGCGAGGCGGAGCTCGGCACGATGAGCATGGCCGGGCTCCCCGAACAGATGCGCACGCTGGCGACGCAGGCCGACGCGCTTTCGCGCGAGCAGTACCTCGACTTCGCGCGCCTGCGACGCTTCCGCCAGTCGATCGTCGCGCGCGCGGCCGACGTGGTGCGCGCGCGGTTCACGCCCGGGAAGGCGGCGTCGCTCCAGTTCTCGGCGGTCACCGGCATCGTGCAAGAACGGACGGCCGGCGCGGAGCGCAGCGTCGAAGGGCCGCTCATCGATTTCCTCGTCGACGCGTATCCCGCGAGCGTGTCCGCGGCGGACGCGATCGCCTTCCTGTCCGGGCGTGGCATGAGCGCCGACGAGGCACGCACGTTGCTCGTGCGCGGCCTGTTTTCCGGCGCCGTCGAGCCGCATCTCGTGCCGCTGCCGCTGGTGGCCAAGGCGGGACCGCAGCCGCGCGCGTGGTACGTCGCCCGACACGACGCGAGGCGCGACGCCACGGTCACGAGCCTGCGCCATTCGACGGTGCGCGTGGACGACCCGACTGGCCGCGCGCTCCTGATGGCCTGCGACGGCACGCGCGATCGTGCGGCGCTCGCGCATGCCGCGTCGCTCACGTCCCCCGACGCGCTCGATCTCGTCGACCATTACCTCGAGCGATTCGCGCTCGCCGGCCTGCTCGAGGCCTGACCCGCCACGAAGGAACGCCATGAACGACACCGCCACGCTCGCGCGACGCATCGACGCCCACTGGGACGCCGAGATCGTCCCGGAGCTGACCGAGTACATCCGCGTGCCGGCGAAGTCGCCGCACTTCGACCCCTCGTGGGAGGCGCACGGCTACATCGAGCGCGTGATCCTTGCTGCCGAGCGCTGGGTGCGCGCGCAGGACGTGCCCGGCCTGAAGGTCGAGATCGTGCGGCTGCCCGGTCGCACGCCGGTGCTGTTCTTCGACGTGCCGGCGACCGGCCACGCAGGCGCGGGTCGCACGGTCCTGCTCTACGGCCACCTCGACAAGCAGCCCGAGATGGTCGGCTGGCACGAAGGCTACGGGCCGTGGTCGCCGCGCTACGAGGACGGCAAGCTCTACGGTCGCGGCGGCGCCGACGACGGCTACGCGGTCTATGCATCGCTCGCGGCGCTCAAGGCGCTCGACGCGCAAGGGCTGCCGCACGCGCGCTGCGTCGGCGTCATCGAGACCTGCGAGGAGTCGGGGAGCTACGACCTTCCGGCGTATCTCGAGCTGCTCGCGCCGCGCATTGGCAACGTCGATTTCGTCATCGGCCTCGACTCGGGCGCGGGCGACTACGAGCGGTTGTGGCTCACGACGTCGTTGCGCGGCCTGGTCGGCGGCACGTTGTCGGTCGAGGTGCTGACCGAAGGCGTGCACTCGGGCGACGCGAGCGGCGTCGTGCCGTCGTCGTTCCGCATCGCGCGGAAGCTCCTCGACCGCGTCGAGGACAGCGCGACCGGGCGCGTCCTTCCTGCGGCGTTCCACGCGCCGATTCCCGACGAGCGCATCGCGCAGGCGCGCGTCGCCTCCGGGATCCTCGGCGCGACGATGGTCAAGCGCTTCCCGTGGTCGGGGCGCACGCGGCCGATGGTCGACGATTTGCCCGAGGTCGTGCTGAATCGCACGTGGCGCCCCGCGCTATCGATCACCGGCGCCGACGGGCTGCCGCCGATCTCGAATGCGGGCAACGTGCTGCGTCCGGTCACGCGGCTCAAGCTGTCGCTGCGCCTGCCGCCGATCATCGACGGCGAACGGGCGTCCGCCGAGCTGAAGAAGCTCCTCGAGCACGACCCGCCGCTGTCGGCGAGCGTGCGCTTCGAAGCCGAGTCGGCGGCGATCGGCTGGAACGCGCCCCCAACGGCGCCATGGCTCGCGCACGCGGTCGAGGCCGCGTCGCGCGCGAACTACGCGCAGCCGTCCGGCGCGGTCGGCGAAGGCGGGACGATCCCGTTCATGGGGATGCTCGGCAAGCAGTTCCCCGCCGCGCAATTCCTGATCACCGGCGTGCTCGGCCCGAAGTCGAACGCGCACGGACCCAACGAGTTCCTGCACGTGCCGTACGCGAAGAAGCTCACCGCGAGCGTCGCGGAGATCGTCGTCGCGCACGCTACGCACCGCGGCTGACGCGCATGGCCGCCCGCCAGCGCATCGTGGTCGTCGCGACCGGCGGCACGATCGCGAGCGAGGGGTCGACGCCGACGCAGACCGTCGGCTATGCGCGCGCGTCGCTCGGCGCCGACGCGCTGATCGCCGCGGTCCCGTCGCTCGCGAGCGTCGCGGACGTGCGCGGCGAGCAGTTGTTCCAGGTGCTGTCGGGGCACCTGACGAGCGCAAACTGGCTCGCGCTCGCACGACGCGTGAACGAGCTCGCGGCACAAGACGACGTCGACGGGATCGTCGTCACGCACGGCACCGATGCGCTCGAGGAGTCCGCGTACTTCCTGACGCTCACCGCGCGCAC
>DATBSV010000159.1:0-7093 GCA_036559685.1 Casimicrobiaceae bacterium | reverse complement strand
TCCTATAGTGGTCAACGCCCGTCGCCGGGGAGACCGCCATGAAGACCTTGCTGCCTCGAATGGTTGCCGCTGCCGCGCTCACCCTCGCCGGAAGCGCGCTCGCGCAGAACTTCGACGCGATGATCCAGCAGCAGATGCGCGAGATGAACCAGAACATCGAGCGCGGCAACCAGCAGATCAACCAGATGGTGCAGCAGCGGATGCAGGACCCGCAGGTGCGCGCGTCCTACGATCAGTACGTCTACCAGCAGCGGATGCGCGGACAGCCCGCGATGGACTACCCGACCTACACGTACAACTACATCTATACGAACGGGTTCAGCGCCGGCGGCGTGGCGCACGCGCGCGCCAACGAAGCGAACATCTCCGCCAACGAGCGCGCGAAGGTGCAGGACCTGCGCAACGCGGAGGCCCAGCGCGGCATGGCGCAGCAGCAGCAGCGCGACAGCTACTTCGCGAACCAGCAGGAAGCCGGTCGCGGACTGATGGGCCAGAGCACCTACATCGCGCCCAACGGCTACGCGATGCAGCTGCCCCACACGTGGCAACGCAACACCTACCAGCAGTGGCAGGGCAACACCTATTTCGTCGACCCGGGCGGCAGTTACTTCGTGCGCGGCACCGACGGCTACTGGTACCCGCTGCAGCAGCGATAGCGCGATGGCCAGCGCATCTTCCCGCGATGCGCGCCACGTCTACCACCTGAGCCTGCCGCGGCTGCTGCTGCTGCCTATCGTCTGGGCGCTCGTCGTCGGGCCGCTGTTCGTCGCTGGCGTCGCGGGCGGCCCGGCCGACGAAGCGCGCGCCTACCTCGTTTCGGTGCTGATCGTCACGCTTGTCGTGCTGCCGTGGTGGGTGGTCGTGTGGCAGTCGCGCCTCGTGCTGACGCCCGATGGCATCGCGCACCACCAGTTCGGCTACACGGTGCGCAGCCGCTGGGACAACGTCGAGGCGTTGAGCCTCGACGCTGGGGCGCAAGCGCTGCTGCTCCGCGAGCCGGGCACGCAAAGCCGCCTGTTGCGCTGGTCGTCGCGCTTTCTCGCGTCGATCGTGCCGTCGATCGCGAACGGCATGTTCGGCGATGCCGACCGGCTCGCGGAGGGGCGCCTCATCCTGCTCTCGCCTTTCATGGCGCACTGGAAGCGGGGGCTGCGCGACGACCTCGTGCGCTGGGCGCCGCGACTCGTCGCGTAACGCGGTTCGAGGCGACCGTTCGTCGCCGCCAACACGGGTTTCCACTCGGGCCGCGTGCGCGCATGTACAGTGCGTCGGCCGTCGAACCGGTTCGTCCCGCGTTTCGCTCTCCGCCAAGAGGAAAGAACATGGAGTGCTCCCGCAGCATCCTGCGCGCGACGATCGCCTTCTTCGCCGCCTCGATCGCGATCGCCTCGCACGCCGCGACGGTCACGATCGACACGGTGGCCGGCACGATCACCGGCGACTCGGACGGCAACCCCGCGCAGTTCAACGGACGCCCGTTCACGTTCGCGCCCGCCGCGGGCGCGATCGGGCTCGCGCGATTCAACGTCCTCGGCGACCTCACGATCCTCTCGACCGATGTCGTCGTGGCGACCGGGCCGCACGCGGTGTCGATCGTCGTCGGCGGCAACCTCACCGTGCAGGCCGGTGCACAGATTCGCGTGTCCGCGGACTGGGACGGCACGTTCCGGCCCGGTCCCGGCGGCGGCACGGGCGGATCGACCGGCGCCGGCGGGCCTGCCGGAGCGGGCAACGCCGGCGGCGCCGGCGGCGTCGCGGGTCCGTTCGGGCCAGGCGGCTCGGGCATCGCTCCCGGCGGCAACGGGTCGCCCGGCACCGTCGGCGGCAACGGCCTGTTGATCGCTGTCGCTGCCAACGGCACCGCCGGCGCGAACGGCGGCGTTGGCACGGCGGGATACAACGGCGGCCCGGGGGGCGCGGGGGGCCTCGGCGGCGCACCCGGTGCGGCGGTCTTCCCACTGACCGAGGGCCTCGGCGGCACGTTCGGCGTCGGCGGCGTAGGCGCGCCGGCCATCGATTCGAGCGGAGCGTTCGGCGCTTTCGGCGCGTCTGGTGGAACCGGGCCGGTCGGCAAGAACGGCAATGACGGAAGCAACGGCAACGTTGGCGTTTCGGGCACGAACACAGGCGCGGGCACCGACATCTCGGGCGGGAACGGCGGCGGTGGTGGCGGCGGCGGCGGTGGCGGCGCCGGTGCCGGCGGCGGCATTGGCGGGGGTGGAGGCGGCGGCGGAGGTGGCGGCGGCGGCGCGCAATCGAGCACCGATGGCGTCCTTGCCGGCGGGAACGGCGGGGCCGGAGGTGCGGGCGGCGCCGGCGGAGCGGGCGGCAACGGCGGGAACGGCGGTGTGGCGAATTCGGGCGGCGACGGCGGCGGCGCCATCGAGCTCGTCGCCTGGGGCGAGCTCGACGCGTCGGGAACGTTCCTCGCGCGCGGAGGAGGCGGTCACTTTGGCCAGCTAGGCGTTGCCGGCACCGCTGGCGCGGCGGGTTCGCCGGGTGTGGTGGGTGGTATCGGCGGGCTTGGATCGGGGCCCCCGAACTCTCAAAGCGGTGCTGGCGGCGCCGGAGGCGCGGGCGGCGCGGGAGGATCCGGGGGGCTGGGCGGAAAAGGCGGCTGGGGCGAGACCGGCGGCAACGGCGCGGGCGGCACGATCAAGATCCAGTGCTCCGCCGCCATCGCCACCAGCGGCGTGTCGGTCGATGCGACCGGGGGCGTAATCGCCGGCCCAGTGCCCGGCGGCAACGGCCGCCTCATCTTCGGGTGCAACGACAGCGCGTCGTTCGGCGGTTCGGTCACCGGCGCCACGGTCACCAACACGATCGGGCCGCAACGCTTCATCCTTCCCCATGCGGCGTACGCCGCGCCGTTCATCCCGAACCTTCCGCTCGGACCCGAGGCCTTCGGTCGCACGCCGTTCGCGGCGAACATCGACTTCGCGGCCGTCATCGCGCAAGTGCCTCCCGGCGCCCGCATGGCGATTCTCAAGCTCGACGTCGGTCCGACGCCGCTCGATCACGCGTTCAACGGCTACGAATACCTGCTCGTCATGAACGCAACGGGCTCGCCGCTCTTCAATCCGAAGCTCGTCGTCTCGCAGGGTGCATTTCCGAACCTGGCCAAGAACCTCGGCGAACCGTCGGTCGTTGGTGTCACCGCCGGGGCGGGCGCCCCGGGGCTTCCGGGCATGGCCGACGGTGGCCCGGCGAACGATCCGGCATTCGGCGGAAGCGGGCCCCAACCGCTGGCCTCGCTCGGGCCGTGGGGCGTGTACGTCGCTATGGTTCAGCAAGGCGCCGTGGACGTGACGGTCGAGTTCGACGTTGTGAACGGCCACGTGCGCCAGTCGTTCGGCGGTGTGGGCAACGACGCGCCGGTGTTCGTGACCGCGGCGCCTGTCGGCGCCAACGCGATCCCGGGCTTGCATCCCGCGGGGCTCGTGCTGCTCGCCCTCCTCATCGCGCTCGCAACGATGCGCTTTCGCCGGCGGACCTGATCGCCACGCGGTCGCCCCGCGCGCGAACATGGCGCGCGGCGTCGCGGCCGATGTCCCTCTGGTCGTAGCGGGTTCGAAATTGCCGCGGGGGGCGTCGAAGCGTAAACTTCGCCCCGAACCGCGCCGCGGCCACAAGCCAGCGTTGCGCGAGCGTCGAGGGACCCCCACCTAAAGGTCCCGAAGCGTCCCCAAAACACGATTTTGCGGAGTCACTCCCGATGGTTCCCCCCGGCATGCAGAGCGGCGTCGCGCTTGCGAACGTCAGCCTCGACGACAAGTACGCGCTCGAGAGCGGCCGCGTCTACCTGACCGGGATCCAGGCGTTGGTGCGCCTGCTGATCCTGCAGCAGCAGCGCGACAAGCTCGCGGGGCTCAACACCGGCGGCTTCGTCTCCGGCTACCGCGGCAGCCCGCTCGGCGGGCTCGACCAGTCGCTGTGGAGCGCGCGCAAGTTCCTCGAGCGCGCGAACGTCACGTTCCAGCCGGGGCTCAACGAGGACCTCGCGGCGACGGCGATCTGGGGCACGCAGCAGGTCAACCTGCATCCCGGCGCGACCGTCGATGGCGTGTACGCGATGTGGTACGGCAAGGGCCCCGGCGTCGACCGCTGCGGCGACGTGTTCAAGCACGCGAACTTCGCCGGCACGAGCAAGCACGGCGGCGTGCTCGCGCTCGCCGGCGACGACCACGCGGCGAAATCGTCGACGCTGCCGCACCAGTCCGATCACCAGTTCGCGGCCGCGATGATCCCGGTGCTCTACCCGTCGAGCGTCCAGGAGATCCTCGACCTCGGGTTGCACGGATGGGCAATGAGCCGCTACTCGGGGCTGTGGGTCGGCTTCAAGTGCGTCGCCGACACGGTCGAGAGCTCGGCGTCGGTGTCGATCGATCCCGAGCGCGTCAACATCATCGTTCCCGACGATTTCCCGACGCCACCCGACGGCGTCTCGATCCGCTGGCCCGATCCGTTCCTCGCGACCGAGGTCCGGATGCAGGACTACAAGATCTACATGGCGCTGCACTACGCGCGCGCCAACAAGCTCAATCGCATCGTCGTCGACAGCCCGAGGCCGCGCCTGGGCATCGTGACGTCGGGGAAGAGCTACCTCGACGTGCGCCAGGCGCTCGACGACCTCGGCCTGGACGAGCGCGACATGGCCGAGCTCGGCATCCGCGTCTTCAAGATCGCGATGCCGTGGCCGCTCGAGCCCGAAGGCGTACGCGAGTTCGCCGAAGGCCTCGAGGAGATCCTCGTCGTCGAGGAAAAGCGCCAGGTCGTCGAGTACCAGCTCAAGGAGCAGCTCTACAACTGGCGCGACGACGTGCGCCCGCGCGTCGTCGGCAAGTTCGACGAAAAAGGCGAATGGGTGCGCCCGCACGGCGACTGGCTGCTGCCCGCTGCGAGCGAGCTCACGCCCGCGATGATCGCGCGCGTAATCGCCAAGCGCATCGAGCTCCTGGGCCTGCATCCGAACGAAGGCGACCGCGAGCGCATCCGCCGCCGCGTCGAGTTCATCAATCAGAAGGAAGCGGCGCTCGCGAAGCCGCGCATTTCCATCGCGCGCACGCCCTACTTCTGCTCGGGCTGCCCGCACAACACCTCGACGCGCGTGCCCGAAGGCAGCCGCGCGACCGCCGGCATCGGCTGCCACGTGATGGCGATCTGGATGGACCGGTCGACGACCGAGTTCACGCACATGGGCGGCGAAGGCGTGCCATGGATCGGCCAGGCGCCGTTCACGACCGAGAAGCACATCTTCGCGAACCTCGGCGACGGCACGTACTACCACTCGGGCCTGCTCGCGATCCGCGCCGCCGTCGCCGCGAAGGTCAACATCACCTACAAGATCCTGTTCAACGACGCGGTCGCGATGACCGGCGGCCAGCCGCACGACGGGCCGCTGACGCCCAGGGACATCGCGCTCCAGGTCGCGGCCGAAGGCGTGGCGAAAATCGTCGTCGTCACCGACGAGCCGGACAAGTATCCGAGCGGCTACTTCGCGAGCGACATCGTGGTCCACCACCGCGACCAGCTCGACCGCGTGCAGCGTGACCTGCGCAAGGTCGAGGGCACGACGGTCCTGATCTACGACCAGACCTGCGCCGCCGAGAAGCGCCGCCGCCGCAAGCGCGGCAAGTTCCCCGATCCGGCGAAGCGCGTCGTGATCAACGAGCTGGTGTGCGAGGGCTGCGGCGACTGCGGCATCAAGTCGAACTGCGTCTCGGTCGCGCCGGTCGAGACCGAGTTCGGCCGCAAGCGCACGATCGACCAGAGCTCGTGCAACAAGGACTACTCGTGCGTCAACGGCTTCTGCCCGTCGTTCGTGACGGTGGAAGGCGGCCAGCTGCGCAAGCCAGCGAAGGCAGCGACACTCGATTTTTCCATGCTACCCGCGCCGCCGTCGTCACCGTCGCTCGCCGAGCCGTACGGAATCCTGGTGACCGGCATCGGCGGCACCGGCGTGGTGACGATCGGCGCGCTTATGGGCATGGCCGCGCACCTCGAAGGCCGCGGCGTGTCGGTGCTCGACATGGCGGGCCTTGCGCAGAAGAACGGCTCGGTCGTCTCGCACATCCGGATCGCCGAGTCGCCAGAAAAGCTGCACGCGACGCGCATCGCGGCGGGAGACGCCAAGCTCGTGCTCGCGTGCGACATCGTGACGGGTGTCGGCTACGAGTCGATCGCCAAGATGCAGCGCGGCGTGTCGAAGGCGCTGGTCAACACCGGCCTCGTGATGCCCGCCGAATTCACGCGCAACCCCGACATGGTGTTCCCGACCGGGTCGATGGAGCGCGAGATCAGCGACGCGGTCGCGCCGGGCGACGCCGAGTTCCTCGACGCCGGCACGCTTGCGACGCGCCTGATGGGCGACTCGATCGCGACCAACCTGTTCATGGTCGGCTACGCGTACCAGCGCGGCCTGCTGCCGCTGTCCGAAGCGTCGATCCTGCGCGCGATTGAGCTCAACGCGACCGCCGTCGACGCGAACAAGCTCGCGTTCAGCTGGGGCCGCATGGCGGCGCATGCGCCGGCGCAGGTCAAGGAGGCCGCGACGCCGAAGAGCGCCACTCCCGAGTCGCAGCGGATGTCACAGTCGCTCGAGGAGATGGTCGAGCGACGCGTCAAGTTCCTGACCGACTACCAGGACGCGGCGTACGCCAAGCCGTACGCCGACCTGGTCGCGCGCGTGCGCACGACCGAGTCGCGCGTGATGCCGGGCTCGACCGCGCTCGCGGAGGCCGTCGCCCGCTACGACTTCAAGCTCCGCGCGATCAAGGACGAGTACGAGGTCGCGCGGTTGTATGCGGAGTCCGACTTCGCCGAGCGCGTCGCGCGGCAGTTCGAGGGCGACTACAAGCTCGTTTACCATCTCGCGCCGCCGACGACCAACAAGGTGGACCCGACGACCGGCGAGCCGCGCAAATCGACCTACGGGCCCTGGATGATGAAGGCGTTCCGCGTGCTCGCGAAGCTGCGCCGCTTCCGTGGAACCGCGCTCGACCCGTTCAATCGAACAGAGGAGCGCAAGACCGAGCGCGCGCTACCGGGCGCCTACGAGGCGCTGATCGCCGAGCTCCTTGCGGCGCTCGCGCCG
>DATBSV010000158.1:0-2770 GCA_036559685.1 Casimicrobiaceae bacterium | reverse complement strand
CGCTCGACGAGCGCGCGCCGGCCGCGATCTTTATCGCCGGCGGGATCGGCATAACGCCGATCCTCGCGATGATCCGGTCGCTCGAGGCGCGCGGGACGACGTCGTGGAAGCTCTACTACCTCGTGCGCGATCGCGCCTCGTCCGCGTTCCTCGACGTGCTCGAGGGCGGCGACTGGGCGTCGCGCGTGCGCGTGCATGCCGACGGCGGCGATCCGGGGCGCTCGTTCGACCTGTGGCCCGTGCTCGAGAAGCCGACGCGGGCGCACGTCTATTGCTGCGGCCCGCGGCCGCTGATGGACGCGGTGCGCGACATGACCGGCCACTGGCCGACCGGCAGCATCCACTTCGAGAGCTTCGTCGAGGGCGCGGCGCTCGCGCGACCCGAGGACAAGCCGTTCGTGGTGACGCTCGCGCGCTCGGGCGGCGAGGTCGGCGTGCCGGCGGGCGTCACGATCCTGGAAGCGCTGCGCGGCGCGGGCCTGCGCGTCGAATCGTCGTGCGAGAGCGGCACCTGCGGAACCTGCAAGACGGGGCTGGTCGCCGGCGAGCCCGACCACCGCGACCTCGTGCTGATGCCCGACGAGCAGGGAAGCGCGATCATGGTGTGCGTGTCGCGCGCACGCTCCGACGAGTTGGTTCTCGATCTATGAGTGTGATCCCCCCGAAGCTCGCTTCGCGAGCCTCCCCCCAGGGGGCGAGCGCCTTGGGACGGCCCGGCGGCGCTCCCGTGCGGCTGGGCGTGGTCGGGCTGGGCCGCGCGTTCCTGTTCATGCGGCCGACGTTCCGCACCGACGCGCGCGTCGCGCTGGTCGCAGCGGCCGATCCGCGCGACGAGGCGCGCCGGCGCTTCACCGAGGAATTCGGCGGCCGGACCTACGCGAGCGTCGAGGAGCTCGTGCGCGACCGAGACGTCGAGGCCGTCTACGTCGCAACACCTCACCAGCACCATGCCGCGCACGTCGCGCTCGCAGCCGCGGCGGGCCGGCACGTGCTGTGCGAGAAGCCCCTGGCATTGTCCATTTCTGATGCGCAGACGATGGTCGACGCGTGCGCGCGCGCCGGAGTGCGCCTGATCGTCGGCCACAGCCACGCGTTCGACGCGCCGGTCGCGCTCGCGCGGCGCATCGTCGACGAAGGCGGCGTGGGGCGCGTGCGCATGATCACGGCGCTCAACTTCACCGACTTCCTGTACCGGCTGCGGCGACCCGAGGAGCTCGACACGCGGCAGGGAGGCGGCGCGGTGTTCAACCAGGCGGCGCACCACGTCGACATCGTGCGCGGCCTCGCCGGCGCCCGCGCGCTGTCGGTGCGCGCGGAGGTCGGCCGCTGGGACGACGCGCGCCCGACCGAAGGCGCGTACGCGGCGGTGATCCGCTTCGAGGGCGGCGCGTTCGCGACGCTCGTCTACAGCGGCCACGCGCACTTCGACAGCGACGCGTGGATGGGATGGGTCGGCGAGATGGGGCAGCAGCGCGATCCGGACGCCTACGGTATCGCGCGCAAGCGCCTGGCGACGCTCGCCAAGCCGGCCGACGAATCGGCGCTCAAGGCGAAGCAGAACTACGGGTCCGACGCGCCGTCGATCGCGCTGGATACGCCGCCTGCCGGTCACCACCACTTCGGTCCGCTGATCGTGAGCTGCGAGCGCGCGGACCTGCGGCCGCTGCCGGCCGGCGTCGAGATCTGCGGCGACCGCGAGCGAACGTTCGTGCCGCTCCCGCCGCCGGTCGTGCCGCGCGCCGAGGTGATCGACGAGCTCGTGGCCGTCGTGCGCGGCGGCGCGGCGCCGCGCCACGACGGCGCGTCGGCGCTCGCGACGGTCGAAATCTGCCTCGCGATGCTCGAGTCCGCGCGCAGCGGCCGCGACATCGCGCTTCACCACCAGGACGCGGCCGACCCCGGGAGCCGACGATGAGCGACACGAACCGCCTCGACACCGACCTCGAGATCTCGCGCGCGATCCTCAAGCGCTGGCACGAGGACGTCCCGAACGACCGGCTCGCGCACCTGGTCAAGGACGCGTGGCGCGCGTTCCAGCGTTCGCTCGCCGTGCGCCTCGCGAAGCACGGCATCCCGCACGGCCACTGGACGTTCCTGCGCGTGCTGTGGGAGCGCGACGGCATCACGCAGCGCGAGCTCGCGATCCAGGCCGGCGTATCGGAGCCGGCGACGCTCGCGGCGCTGCGCGCGATGGTGAAGGCCGGGCACGTCGTGCGGAAGCACCGCAGCGGCAACCGCAAGAACGTCTACGTCAAGCTCACGCGCGCCGGCGCCGCGCTTCGCCACAAGCTCGTGCCGCTCGCGGTGACCGTCAACGCTGTCGCGACGCGGGGGGTGCGCTCGACCGACGTCGCGACGACGCGCCGGACGCTGCTCACGATCCTCGACAACCTCGTCGTCGACGAGCTCGCGCAGGTCGTCGGCGCGGGCCCGCCGCCCAGGGCGCCGGCCCGCCCGCGCGCCCCTCGACAGCGGGCCGCCCGCGGTGCATGATACTTAACAGGTTAAGCATTTTGGGCCGGAGGCGGCCATGACGCCCGAAGAGAACGACCTTCTGTGCCGTGTCGAGGGCGACGCGCCGTTGGGGCGCATCGCGCGCTCGCACTGGATTCCCGCGTGCCTGTCCGAGGAGGTGCCCGAGCCCGACGGGACGCCGGTGCCCGTGCGGCTGCTTGGCGAGGACCTCGTCGCCTTCCGCGACAGCGAGGGGCGCGTCGGCCTGCTCGGCCGCCAGTGCCCGCACCGCCGCGCGTCGCTGTTGCTGGCGCGC
>DATBSV010000157.1:0-9921 GCA_036559685.1 Casimicrobiaceae bacterium | reverse complement strand
CTGCCAGTAGTTGTCGACGATCGCGACGCCGAGCGACTCGCTCGCCCAGCGCGCGGTCGGCTCGTCGAGCGGCTCGCCGGCGAGGAAAAGATACTGCAGCGAGGAGAGGTCGTGCATCCTCATGTACGACGGGTCCTGCTTCTTCAGCACGCGGATCGCGGTCGGCGACGTGAACATCGTCCTGACGTTGCGCTCGGCGACGATCTTCCACCAGATGCCCGGGTCGGGCCGGATCGGCAGGCCCTCGTACATGATCGTCGTGCTGCCGTTGATCAGCGGCGCGTAGACGATGTACGAGTGGCCGACGACCCAGCCGATGTCGGACGTGCAGAAGTACGCATCGCCCGGCTTCGAGCAGAAGATGTGCCTCATCGACGCGGCAAGCGCCACCGCGTAGCCACCGGTGTCGCGCTGCACGCCCTTCGGCCGGCCGGTGGTGCCCGACGTGTAGAGGATGTACGACGGCTCGGAGGACTCGAGCCACGCGCAGGGCACGCGCGCGTCGAGGTGGCGCGCTCGCGCCTCGGCGTAGTCGACGTCGCGGCCGGGCGTTCGCGCCATGCCGCGCTCGAGGCCGCGGTCGACGATCAGCACGTGCGCCGGCGGGTGCCGCGCGACGCGCAGCGCCTCGTCCACCAGCGGCTTGTAGGGAATCGACTTGCCGCCGCGCATGCCGGCGTCGGACGTCACCATGACCCTCGGCCGCGCGTCGTCGATGCGCGTCGCGAGCGACGCCGCCGCGAAGCCGCCGAACACGACCGAGTGGATCGCGCCGATCCGCGCGCACGCGAGCATCGCGAACACGGCCTCGGGGATCATCGGCATGTAGATCAGCACGCGGTCGCCCCGATGCACGCCGAGCGTGCCCAGCACCGCGGCCATCCGGTTCACTTCCGCGTGCAGGTCTTCGTAGGTGTAGCTGCGCTCGTCGCCGGTCTCGGTCGACAGGTAGACGAGCGCCGGCTGCGACGCGCGGTCCTTCAGGTGTCGGTCGACGGCGTTGTGGCAAAGGTTGGTGCGCCCGTCGACGAACCAGCGCGCGAACGGCGGGCGCGTGTAGTCGAGGACGCGCGTGAACGGCGCGTGCCAGTCGACGAGCTTCGCTTCCTCGCGCCAGAACGCGTCGCGGTCCTTCAGCGAGCGGTCGTGGAACGCGCGATACGTCACGGGTGCGTGTCGTGCCCCACGCGCACCACCGTCCGGCCGCGCACCATGCCCTTGAGGTACGCGTCGAAATGCGTCGGCAGGTCGTCGAAGTCGATCGTGCGCACCTGGTCGTGCACGCGGTCCGGGCGCCAGACGACGGCGAGCTTGTTCCACAGCATCTGGCGCAGCGCCATCGGCGTGTTCGCGCTGTCGACGCCGAGCAGCTGCACGCCGCGCAGGATGAACGGCGCGACGGTCGTGATGAGCTTCATGTCGGCGGCGAGGCCGACCGCGGCCACGGTGCCGCCGATCTTCTGCATCGACAGCAGCCACGCGAGCATGTCGCCGCCCAGGTTGTCGATCGCGCCCGCGTAGGTGGCTTGCCCGAGCGGCCGGATCTTCGCGAGGTCGATCGACTGGCGCGCGAGCACCTCCTTCGCGCCGATCGAGCGCAGCCAGTTGCCCTCCTCCTTCGCCTTGCCGGTGATCGCGACGACGTCGTAGCCGAGCTTCGCGAGGACCTCGATCGCGACGCAGCCCACGCCGCCGGTCGCGCCGGTCACCGCGACCGGACCCTTCGCAGGCTCGAGGCCGTTGTGCTGCATCAGGTGGATCGCGAGCGCAGCGGTGAATCCCGCGGTGCCGAGCGTCATCGCGTCGAACGCGGTCATGCCGTCGGGACGCCGGACGATCCAGTCGCCAGGCACGCGCACGTACTCGCTGTAGCCGCCGTCGTGCGACACCCCCATGTCGTAGGCGTGCACGATCACCTTGTCGCCCTTGTGCCAGCGCGGGTCCGACGACTGCTCGACCGTGCCGGACATGTCGATGCCGGCGACGGTCGGGAACTTGCGCATGATGCGCCCGGTGCCGTTGTACGACAGCGCGTCCTTGTAGTTGATCGTCGAGTACTTGGTGCGGACCAGCACGTCGCCCGGGTCGAGGTCGTCGACCTTCATGTCCACGAAACGGCTCGCGACGATGCCATGGTCCTCGTACGTGCGGTAGGCCTTGAATGTCTGCACGGGTGTGTCCTCCTCGCGGTCGAAAGTCGTGAATGGTCAGGCGATCTCGGCGGGCGCCGTGGCGCCCGTCGGGTGTGCGGCGTGCGCGCGCGCCATGTACTCGCGCGTGCGCATCTCGGTCAGTCGGCTCGCGGTGCGCGGGAACTCGTGCGCCGCGGGTCCCTCGCGGTACAGCGCGTCGGGATCGACCGCGGCGGACGCGACGAGCTTCACGTCGTGGTCGTAGAGGATGTCGACGAGCCAGGTGAAGCGGCGCGCCTGGTCGGCGGTCGCCGGCCCGAGCGCGGGAATGCCGGAGATCAGCACGACGGCGAAGCGGCGCGCGATGTCGAGGTAATCGCGCTGCGACCGCGGACCGTCGCACAGCGCGGCGAAGTCGAACCACGCGGCGCTGCCGGAACGCCGGCGCGCGACGATCGTGCGCGCGTCGATCAGGAGCTTCGGATCCTCGTCGGGGCCCGCCGCCATCGCATCGAAGACCTTGGCGAGCTCGGCGTCGGCCGCCGGCCCGGGCGGCACGAGCCACGTGCGCGCCTGCTCGAGCGTGCGGAGCCGATAGTCGATCCCGCCGTCGACCTCCACGATGTCGAGCTCGCGCTCGATCAGGTCGATCGCGGGCTGGAAGCGGTCGCGCTGCAATCCGTCGGGCCACAAACGGTCGGGACGGAAGTTCGACGTCATCACGAACACGACGCCGTTCGCCAGGAGCGCCGCGAGGAGCCGCCCGAGGATCATCGCGTCGGCGATCTCGGAGACGTGGAACTCGTCGAAGCAGACGAGGCGATGCCGTTGCGCGATGCCTTCGGCGACGGCCGCAAGCGGGTCCTCGACGTCCTTCAACTTCGCGAGCTCGGCGTGCACGTCGCGCATGAACGCGTGGAAGTGCACGCGCGTCTTGCGGCGGATGTTCACCTCGCCGAAGAACACGTCCATCATCAGGCTCTTGCCGCGACCGACGCCACCCCACAGGTAGACGCCGCGCGGTACGTCGGGCGGCATGAGCAGGCGCTTCAGCGTCGATTGGCGCGCGACTTTGAACGCTTCGAGCTCGTCGACCAGCCGGTCGAGGCGCGCGGCCGCCGCGCGCTGCGCGGGATCCGGCGCGCCACCCTTCGCGGCGAGGCGCCGCGCGAGCAACGCGCCGACGCGCTGATTGGCGGCGGCTTCGAGTTCCCCCACGAGACCCATCTTACTGCGATCCGGGGGCGGATTCATGCGGCGCTGCCGCAGCCGCCGGAAGTCTACGTATTCAAAGGTTTAGCGTGCGCTTGTCGACCGCAAGCGCGGCTTCCCGGGTCGCCTCGGACAGCGTCGGGTGGGCATGGCAGATGCGCGCGATGTCCTCGGACGACGCGCCGAACTCCATCGCCATGACGCCTTCGGCGATGAGCTCGGACACCATCGGACCGATCGCGTGCATGCCGAGCACCTTGTCCGTCTTCGCGTCCGCGATGATCTTGACGAAGCCGGTCGCGTCGCCGATCGCGCGCGCGCGCCCGTTCGCGCTGAACGGGAAGCTGCCGGTCCTGATCGCGACGTTCGCCGCCTTGAGCTGCTGCTCGGTGCGCCCGACCCATGCGATCTCGGGCGACGTGTAGATCACCCACGGGATCGTGTCGAAGTCGACGTGCGGCTTCTGGCCCGCGATGCGCTCGGCGACCGCGACGCCTTCGTCCTCGGCCTTGTGCGCGAGCATCGGCCCGCGCACGACGTCGCCGATCGCCCACACGTTCGGCAGGTTGGTGCGGCACTCGTCATCGACGGCGACGAAGCCGCGCTCGTCGAGCTTGAGGCCGACCGCGTCGGCATCGAGGCCTTTGGTGTGCGGCACGCGGCCGATCGACACGATCAGCCGGTCGACCACGCTGGTCTGCGACGCGCCGGCGGCATCAGTCCACGCGACGGTGACGTCCTTCTTCGTCGGCTTCACGGACGTGATCTTCGCGCTGGTGTGGATCGCGAGGCCCTGCTTCGCGAACGCCTTCTGCGCTTCGCGCGCGACCGCCTCGTCGACGGCGCCGAGGAAGGTCGGCAGCGCCTCGAGGACGATCACCTCCGACCCGAGCCGGCGCCACACGCTGCCCATCTCGAGCCCGATCACGCCGGCGCCGACGACGCCGAGGCGCTTCGGCACTTCGGCGATCGCGAGCGCGCCCGCGTTGTCGAGGATGCGATCGTTGTCGAACGCGACGCCCGGCAGCGCGCGCGGCGAGCTTCCGGTCGCGACGATCACGTGGGTCGCGGTCAGCTCCGCGGGCTTCGCGCCGTCGACCTTCACGCGCCAGCGGTCGCCGTCCTTGCCCGCGAAGCTGCCGCGGCCGTGGTGGAACGCGACCTTGTTCTTCTTGAACAGGTACAGGATGCCGTCGTTGTTCTGCGCGACGACCTTGTCCTTCCGCGCGAGCATTCGCGCGACGTCGATCGACAATCCCTTGACGTCGATCCCGTGCGCGGCAAAGCCGTGGCCCGCGTGCTCGTAGTTCTCCGACGACTGCAGCAGCGCCTTGGACGGGATGCAGCCGACGTTCGTGCAGGTGCCGCCGGGCGCCGGCTTGCCGCCGTCGCGCGTCCAGTCGTCGATGCACGCGGTCGAGAAGCCGAGCTGCGCCGCGCGGATCGCGGCGACGTAGCCGCCGGGACCGGCGCCGATGACGACGACGTCGTACGCGTCCGCCATGGCGTCAGAGATCCAGCAGCATCCGCGCCGGATCTTCCAGCGCTTCCTTGATCGCGACGAGCGAGAGCACCGCCTCGCGGCCGTCGATGATCCGGTGGTCGTAGCTCTGTGCGAGGTAGTTGATCGGCCGGACCACGACCTGGCCGTTCTCGACCACCGGACGGTCCTTGGTCGCGTGGACGCCGAGGATCGCCGATTGCGGCGGGTTGATGATCGGCGTCGACAGCATCGAGCCGAACACGCCGCCGTTGCTGATCGTGTAGGTGCCGCCGGTCAGCTCCTCGACCGAGAGCTTGCCTTCCTGCGCGCGCTTGCCGAAGTCGGCGATGACCTTCTCGATTTCGGCGATCGAGAGCTGGTCGGCGTCGCGGATGATCGGCACGACGAGGCCGCGCGGGCTACCGACCGCGATGCCGATGTCGTAGTAGCCGTGGTAGACGATGTCCTGCCCGTCGATCGACGCGTTGACCAGCGGGTACTTCTTGAGCGCGTGCACGACGGCCTTCACGAAGAAGCCCATGAAGCCGAGCTTGACGCCGTGCTCCTTCTCGAAGCGGTCCTTGTAGCGGGCGCGCAGCTCGATCAAGGGCGCCATGTTCACTTCGTTGAACGTGGTCAGGATCGCGGCGGTCGACTGCGACATGACGAGCCGCTCGGCGACGCGCTGGCGCAGCCGCGACATCGGCACGCGCTGCTCGGGCCGCGAGCCCTGCGTGGGCGACACCATCGGTGCGGGCGCAGGCGCGGGTCGGGTCGCCGGAGCGGGCGCCGCAGCCGCTGCGGGCGCAGCCTTCGGTGGCGCGGCCGCGGCGAGCACGTCGCCCTTGGTGACGCGTCCGCCACGACCGGTCCCTTCGACGTCGGCGGCGCTCATGGCCTTTTCGTCGAGCATCTTGCGCGCCGCGGGCAGCGCGCCCGGCGACGGCGCGGCCTGCGCGGCCGCCGGCTTCGCGGCGGCTGCAGCCGCCGCGGCGGGCCGCGCGATCTCGGTCGTCGGTGCCGCGGATGCCGCGGCCGCCCCCTTCGCCTCGGTGTCGATCACCGCGATCACATCGTTCGACGTGACCGTCGCGCCGCTGGGCTTCAGCACCTCGACGAGCACGCCGTCCGAGGGCGCCGGCAGCTCGAGCACGACCTTGTCGGTCTCGATGTCGATCAGGTTCTCGTCGCGCTTGACCGGATCGCCTGGCTTCTTGTGCCAGCTCACGAGCGTCGCCTCGGCGACGGACTCCGGGAGCTGCGGTACCTTGACTTCGATTTTCATGTTCTCGTTGGTGTCAGTGCGCCAGGACCATCTCGCCCGAAGCGAGCTTGGAGGCAAACGCATCTTCGATCAGTTGCTTCTGTTCCGCCTGGTGCTTCGCCGCATACCCGACGGCCGGCGACGCGGACACCCTGCGGCCGGCGTAGGCCAGCACGTGCGAATCCAGGATGTCGGCGCGGAGATACGCGCGAAGCCGGTACCACGCGCCCTGGTTCTGCGGCTCTTCCTGGCACCACACGACCTCGGCCGCGTTCACG
Source organism: Casimicrobiaceae bacterium (assembly GCA_036559685.1). Classification (GTDB taxonomy): domain Bacteria; phylum Pseudomonadota; class Gammaproteobacteria; order Burkholderiales; family Casimicrobiaceae; genus VBCG01. The sequence goes on along the minus strand of DATBSV010000157.1, from coordinate 3,552 downwards.
TACCTCGCGAGCTCGGCCTTGAAGTCGGCGTGCGGGAACGGGTACTGCTGCTCGAGGCGCACGATGGCGATGTCGTCGATCTGCTTCTCGCGCCGGTACGCGATGAGGTCGTAGTAGACCTTGCCCGAGCACACGATCACGCGCCTCGCCTTCTTCGCGTCGATCTTGTCGACCTCGCGGATCACGGTGTGGAACTTGCCGTCCGCCAGCTCGTCCATCGTCGACACCGCCTCCTTGTGGCGCAGCAGGCTCTTAGGGGTCATGACGATCAGCGGCTTGCGGTAGGGCCGGATCATCTGGCGGCGGAACAGGTGGAACACCTGTGCGGGCGTCGTCGGCACGACGACCTGCATGTTGTGCTGCGCGCAAAGCTGGAGGTAGCGCTCGGGCCGCGCAGAGCTGTGCTCGGGGCCCTGGCCTTCGTAGCCGTGCGGCAAGAGCAGCGTGAGCCCGCAGACGCGGCCCCACTTGACCTCGCCCGAGCTGATGAACTGGTCGATCACGACCTGCGCGCCGTTCGCGAAGTCGCCGAACTGCGCTTCCCAGATCACGAGCTGCGTCGGCTCCGAGGTGGCGTAGCCGTACTCGAACGCCATCGTCGCCTCCTCGGTCAGCACCGAGTCGATCACCTCGAACGTCGGCTGGTCCGGCTTGACGTGCTCGAGCGGGACGTAGCTGCCGCTGTCCCAGCGCTCGCGGCTCTGGTCGTGAAGCACCGCGTGGCGGTGCGAGAACGTGCCGCGCCCGACGTCCTCGCCGGTGAGGCGCACGCCGTAGTTCTGGTCGAGCAGCGTCGCGTACGCGAGCGTCTCGCCCATGCCCCAGTCGACCGGCTGCTTGCTCTCGCCCATCGCGCGGCGATCCGCGACCACGCGCTCGACGCGCGAGTGGAGCTTGAAGTGGTCGGGAATCGTCGTGAGCTTCGCCGCGAGCTCCTCGAGGCGCTTCTTCGGAAAGCGCGTGTCGACCGGGTCGGTCCAGTGGCGGCTCTTGTACGGCGTCCAGTCGACGGTGAACGGCGGCTTGTAGTTCGCGAGCACGGTCTTGTTCGTGTGCTGCCCCTTGTCCATCGCCGCGCGGTACGCCGCGACCAGCGCGTCGGCGTCGCCGGCCGCGATCACGCCGGCCTGCTCGAGACGGTCGGCGTAGAGCCTGCGCGTGCCGGGATGCGCCTGGATCTTCTTGTACATCAGCGGCTGCGTGACCATCGGCTCGTCGGCCTCGTTGTGGCCGTAGCGGCGGAAGCACACGAGGTCGATGAACACGTCCTTGTGGAACTTCTGCCGGTAGTCGAGCGCGAGGTCGACCGCGAGCAGGCAGGTTTCCGGGTCGTCCCCGTTCACGTGGAAGATCGGCGCGTCGATCATCTTCGCGATGTCGGTGCAGTAGGTCGTGCCGCGCGTGTCGCGCGGGTCGGAGGTCGTGAAACCGATCTGGTTGTTGACGACGATGTGGACGGTCCCGCCGGTGTAGTAGCCGCGGGTCTGCGCCATGTTCAGGCATTCCTGGTTGACGCCCTGCCCCGCAATCGCCGCGTCGCCGTGGATGACGACCGGCAGCACCTGGTCGCCCATCCGGTCGCCGCGGCGGTGCTGGCGTGCTCGCACGCTGCCCTCGACGACCGGGTTGACGATCTCGAGGTGCGACGGATTGAACGCGAGCGTCACGTGCGCCGTACCGCCTGCAGTCGCGATGTCCGACGAGAAGCCCTGGTGGTACTTGACGTCGCCGGCCGGCAGCTCCTGCTCGGCCTTGCCCTCGAACTCGGAGAAGAGATCGGCCGGCATCTTGCCCAGCACGTTGACGAGCACATTGAGGCGGCCGCGGTGCGCCATCCCCATTACGATCTCCTGCACGCCCGCGGCGCCGGCGCGCTGGATCAGCCGGTCGAGCATCGGGATCATCGTGTCGCCGCCCTCGCCCGAGAAGCGCTTCTGCCCGACGTACTTGGTGTGCAGGTAGCGCTCGAGCGTCTCGGCCGCGGTCAGCCGCTCGAGGATGTGGCGCCGCTCCTCGGGCGTGAACGACCCGCGCGCGCGCGTCGGCTCGACGCGCTCCTGCACGTAGCGCTTGATCGGCGTGTCCGAGATGTACATGTACTCGAGGCCGATCGTGCGCGTGTAGGTCTCGCGCAACGCCGCGTGGAGATCGCGCAGGCGCATGCGCGCCGGGCCGCCCTTGAACGAGCCGACATCGAATTCGGTGTCGAGGTCAGCATCGGTGAACCCGTAGGTGCGAAAGTCGAGGTCCGCGAGGTACTTCGCTTCGTGGCGCTTGAGCGGATCCAGGTCCGCATGAAAGAAGCCGAGCGTGCGGTACTTGCTGATCAGGCGCAGCACCAGCACCTGCTTCGCCATCGTCGTCTGGTCGACCATCGCCCCGCGGACTCTTCCACTTTTCCCGAGCTCGATGAACGACTGGACCACCGGCGCGTGCGGAACGTCGGGCGAGTCGCCGCGCAGCTCGGCGAAGTAGCCGGCCCACTCGGCCGGCACCGACTCCGGATGCGCGAGCCAGGTCTCGTAGAGCTCCTCGATGAACGGCGCGTTCGCGCCGAACAGGCTCGAGCTCGCTTCCCATTCCTTCATGATGCCCATCGGGTCACCTCATTCACGCGCGCCCACTGAATGTGGGGGCGCACGCCATGATTTCCTAGGTCAGCGCTGGTCGATCGCCGGAACGCTGCGTCGCGGCGCGCCCTTGTAGAGCTGGCGCGGCCGCCCGATCTTGTACTCGGGGTCGGCGATCATCTCGTTGAGCTGCGCGATCCAGCCGACCGTGCGCGCGAGCGCGAAGATCGCGGTGAAGAGCGACGTCGGGATGCCGATCGCCTTCTGCACGATGCCCGAGTAGAAGTCGACGTTCGGGTAGAGCTTGCGCTGCACGAAGTAGTCGTCCTCGAGCGCGATCTTCTCGAGCGCCATCGCGAGCTTGAAGAGTGGATCATCGTGGAGCCCGAGCGCCTCGAGCACCTCGTGGCAGGTCTCGCGCATCAGCTTCGCGCGCGGGTCGTAGTTCTTGTAGACCCGGTGACCGAAGCCCATCAGCTTGACGTTGCTGTTCTTGTCCTTCGCCTTCGCGATGAAGTCGCCGATCTTCGCGACGCCGCCCTGCGCCTGGATCTCGTAGAGCATGTTGAGCGCCGCCTCGTTCGCGCCGCCGTGTGCCGGCCCCCACAGGCAGGCGACGCCGGCCGCGATCGCCGCGAACGGGTTGGTGCCGGACGACGCGCACATCCGGACCGTCGACGTCGACGCGTTCTGCTCGTGGTCGGCGTGCAGGATGAAAATGCGGTCGACCGCGCGCACCAGCACCGGGTTGACCTTGTAGTCCTCGCAGGGCGTCGCGAACATCATGCGCATGAAGTTCGCCGCGTACGAGAGCTCGTTGCGCGGGTAGATGTACGGCTGCCCCATCGAGTACTTGTAGGCCATCGCGACCATCGTCGGCAGCTTCGCGATCAGCCGGATCGCCGAGATGTCGCGCTGCTTCGGGTCGTGCAGGTTCATCGAGTCCGGGTAGAACGCCGACAGCGCGCCGACCATCCCGGTC
>DATBSV010000156.1:0-2035 GCA_036559685.1 Casimicrobiaceae bacterium | reverse complement strand
CCGGTCGGACACTTCAACGTGCCGCTCGATGCCCAGGCACGCCACCACTACGTCGGCTTCGCCGCAGGCAGCGGCATCACGCCGCTGCTGTCGATCGTCAAGAGCACGCTCGCCGCGGAGCCGCGCTCGCACTTCACGCTGTTCTACGGCAACCGCGCGTCGGGCACGGTGATGTTCCGCGAGGAGCTCGCCGCGCTCAAGGATCGCTTCCTCGCTCGCTTCAACCTGGTTTACATCCTTTCCCGCGAGGCGCAGGACATCGAGCTCCTGCACGGCCGCATCGACCGCGAGCGCGCCGAAGCGCTGCTCGATCGCTGGGTGCCGCTCGGCGAGGTCGACGCGGTGTTCGTGTGCGGTCCCGAGGGGATGATGGACGCCGTCACCGGAGCGCTGCGCTCGCGCGGCTACCCGGACGCGAAGGTCAAGATCGAGCGCTTCGCCGCGAGCATCCCGAAGAAGCAGGAGCACAGGGTCGCGCGTCCGTCGGCGGCGGGACGCAACGAGACCGAGGTGACCGTGATCCAGGACGGCGTGCGCAAGAGCTACAGGCTCGACCGCACGAAGGAGAACCTGCTCGACGCGGGACTCGCCGCCGGCATCGAGCTTCCGTACTCGTGCAAGGGCGGCGTGTGCTCGACCTGCCGCTGCAAGCTCGTCGAAGGCGAGGTCGACATGGACGTCAATTTCGCGCTCGAGGACTATGAAGTGGCGCGCGGATTCATCCTCGCGTGCCAGAGCTATCCCGCGACCGACAAGGTCGTCGTCGACTTCGATCAAACCGGAATGGGCTGACCGCGCTGTTCTGCTAGAGTGGCCATTCCCCTGGAGTGAATCGCGTGAGCCATCCCCTGTTCGACCAACATCGTGCGACATTGGATCGCGCGACCACGGCGATCGCCGAGCGCAGCTACTGGTCGCCGCATCCCGAATCCGCGAGCCCGAAGGTGTACGGCGAAGGCTCGGCGGAAGCCGGCAAGGCGGCGTACGACGCGCTGCTGCACAAGCCGTTCCCGATCGACCAGCCCGGCACGGTCGGCACCGTCGCCGGCGAGCGTTCGCCGTACGGCATCGACCTCGGCGTCACCTATCCGAAGCCCGATCTCGACGCGCTGTTCCGCGCCATTGATCACGCGCGCGTGTCGTGGCGGCAGGCAGGCCCCGAGGCATGGGTCGGCGTGTGCCTCGAGGCGCTCGCGCGCATCAACAAGGCGAGCTTCGAGATCGCCAACGCGGTGATGCACACGAGCGGCCAGGCGTTCATGATGGCGTTCCAGGCGGGCGGCCCGCACGCGCAAGACCGCGGGCTCGAAGCCGTCGCCTACGCGTGGGACCAGATGCGCCGCGTGCCCGAGAGCGCGTTGTGGGAGAAGCCGCAGGGCAAGGGCGAGCCGTTGCGCATGGAGAAGCGGTTCCGCGTCGTGCCGCGCGGCATCGGGCTGGTCATCGGCTGCTCGACCTTCCCGACCTGGAACGGCTACCCGGGCCTGTTCGCGAGCCTCGCGACCGGCAACGCGGTGATCGTCAAGCCGCACCCGACCGCCACGTTGCCGCTCGCGATCACGGTGCGCATCGTGCGCGACGTGCTGAAGGAAGCCGGCTTCGATCCCAACGTCGTGACGCTGGTCGCGCATGACGCCGGCGACGACACCGCGCAGAAGCTCGCGCTGCGGCCCGAGGTGCGCATCATCGACTTCACCGGCAGCCCGGCGAACGGCAACTGGCTCGAGCAGCATGCGAAGCAGGCCCAGGTCTACACCGAGAAGGCCGGCGTCAACCAGGTCGTGATCGACTCGACAAGCGATCTGGGCGCCGTCGCGCGCAACCTCGCGTTCTCGCTGTCGCTGTACACGGGCCAGATGTGCACGGCGCCGCAGAACATCTACGTGCCGCGCGGCGGCATCGCCACCGGCGAAGGCCACAAGTCGTTCGACGAGGTCGCCGGCGCGATCGTCGAGGGCGTGAAGAAGCTGCTGGCCGATCCGGCGCGCGCCGTCGAGGTGCTGGGCGCGGTGCAGAACCGCGGCGTGCTCGACCG
>DATBSV010000155.1:0-10029 GCA_036559685.1 Casimicrobiaceae bacterium | reverse complement strand
AGCGGGCTGTTCATCACGTCCGAAGGATCCGGGCGGCTCCTGCGCCACACGTTCGCGACCGGTACGACCGTGCAGCTCGGCGGCGCGTTCGCGGCCCCGACCGGCATCGACTACGCCCCCGACGGCAACCTGCTCGTCGTCGACGGCGACGCGGTCGTGCGCGTGGATCCGGCGACGGGCGCGAAGCTCGGCACGTTCGTCGCCGCCGGGACCGCGGGCCTGAACGCGCCGGTGTTCCTCGCCGTGATCCCGACCGCGCCGGTTCCCGACGGGTCGGCAACCGTGGTCGAGTACTACCACCAGGCGTTCGACCACTACTTCATCACGCTCGCGCCCGACGAGATCGCTGCGCTCGACAGCGGAGCGTTCACGGGCTGGGCACGCACCGGATACACGTTCCGCGCATGGACATTCCAGGCGCCCGGGACGAACCCGGTGTGCCGCTTCTACCTGCCGCCGGCGGCAGGCGACTCGCACTTCTATTCGGCCGATCCGGCCGAGTGCGATCGCGTGCGCGCGGGCAATCCGATCTTCGCGGACGAAGGCACGCGCTTCTACATCGCGCTGCCCGATCCCGCGACCGGCGCTTGTCCGGCCGGAACGTCGCCCGTCTACCGCTTCTGGAACCGCCGTGCCGGCGACACCAACCACCGCTACACGACGAGCCTCCAGGTCGCGCGCGAGATGCTTGCGCGCGCGTACACGCCGGAAGGCTACGGTCCGGGCCCCTATTTCCCGATCATGTGCGAGGTCCGCTGATCAGCCGATGTGCTCGCCGACCCGCACGATTTTCATTGCATTCGTGCCGCCCGACTTGCCCATCGGCTCGCCGATCGTCAGCACGACCAGGTCGCCGCGCTGCACCTCGCCCTTTTCGATCAGGAGCTCCTCGGCGGCGTGCAGGACCTGGTCGCGGTCGTCGCCCTGCTCGAGGTACATCGTTCGCACGTTGCGGTAGAGCGCCATCTTGCGCTGCGACGCGACTTCCGGCGTGAGCGCGAAGATCGGGCAGCCCGCGTTGTGGCGCGACATCCATAGCGCGGTCGACCCCGACTGGGTCAACGACGCGATCGCCTTGGCGCCGAGGTGGAACGCGGTGAACAGCGTCGCCATCGCGATCGACTGGTCGATGCGCGTGAACGTGCGGTTCAGGAAGTCGCGATCGAGCACGACCGGGTCGCTCTTCTCGGCCTCGACGCAGATCTGGCTCATCGCCTCGACCACCTCGACCGGGTACTTGCCGGCCGCGGTCTCGGCCGAGAGCATCACCGCGTCGGTGCCGTCGAGCACGGCGTTCGCGACATCGCTGACCTCGGCGCGCGTCGGGACTGGATTGTTGATCATCGACTCCATCATCTGCGTCGCGGTGATCGTCAGCTTGTTGCGCTCGCGCGCCATCCGGATCATCCGCTTCTGCAGGCCCGGCACCGCGGCGTTGCCGACCTCGACCGCGAGGTCGCCGCGCGCGACCATGATGCCGTCGGACGCCTCGATGATTTCCTCGAGCGCGGGGATCGCTTCGGCCCGCTCGATCTTCGCGATCAGGAGCCCGTGCCCGTTCGCGGCGCGCAGGAGCTGTCGCGCCATGTACATGTCTTCCTTGTTCTTCGGGAACGACACGGCGAGGTAGTCGGCCTCGAGGCTCGCGGCCGTCTTCATGTCGTCCATGTCCTTCGCCGTCAGCGCGGGCGCCGTGAGGCCGCCGCCCAGCCGGTTGATTCCCTTGTTGTTCGACAGCGTGCCGCCGAGCTCCACGCGCGTGACGATGCGCGGCCCGTTCACCGCCTCGACCTTGAGGCGGATCAGCCCGTCGTCGAGCAGCAGGATGGCGCCCGGGCCGACGTCGCGCGGCAGCTCCTTGTAGTCGAGGCCGACGCCGGTCGCGTCGCCGACCTCGCGCGTCGCGTCGAGTACGAACGTCGCGCCCTGCGCGAGCGTCGCGCGCCCTTCGGCGAAGCGGCCGATGCGGATCTTCGGCCCCTGCAGGTCCGCCATGATCGCGACCTCGCGGCCGAGCGCCTTCGCCGCTTCGCGCACCATCGTGGCGCGCTCGACGTGGTCGGAAGCCTTGCCATGCGAGAAGTTGAGGCGGACGCAATCGACGCCGGCCGCGAGCATGCGCGACAGGACGCCGGGATCGGAGCAAGCCGGTCCGAGGGTGGCTACGATCTTGGTGGCGCGTTGCATCGGTGTCGTCAAGAGGCGAAAGCTGACGATGGTACCGGAATCGTCCGGGGAAACGTTAGGGGCGACATCCGGGCACGGGCGTTAGAATGCGTCGGTCCGCCGTTCTCCCCGGAGCAATCCCATGCTTGCACGCCTCTCGCGCCGCGCCGCGGCTGCCCTCGTCGTCCTCGCCTTCGCGTCGCCGGTCCTCGCCTACGACGGGCCGGTCGAGAAGAAGACCTTCGCACTGCCTTCGTACACGACGGTCGGTGGCAAGGCGATCCCGAACCTGCGCGTCGGCTACGAGAGCTACGGCAAGCTCAACGCAGCCGGCGACAACGCGATCTTCGTGCCGCATTTCTTCACGGGTACGTCGCACGCGGCGGGCAGGTACCAGCCGACCGATGGCGCGCCGGGCTACTGGGACCCGATCATCGGCAGCGGCCGTCCGCTCGACACCGACAAGTACTTCGTGGTCAGCGCCGATGCGCTCGTCAACCTCAACACCAAGGACCCGAACGTCGTGACGACGGGCCCGTCGACGATCGACCCGGCGACGAACAAGCCGTACGGCATGAGCTTCCCGGTCGTGAGCTACCGCGACTCCGTGCGCGTGCACAAGGCGCTGCTCGACTCGCTCGGCGTGAAGAAGCTGCACGCGGTCGTCGGCGCGTCGGGCGGCTCGATCCAGGCGATGGAGTGGGGCGCGTTGTATCCCGACTACGTGCAGCGCATCGTCCACGTCATCGGACCCGGCTTCGACATCTCGCCGTACGTGATCGAGATGATCGACGTCTGGATGACGCCGATCCGCATGGACCCGAAGTGGAACGGCGGCGACTACTACGGCCGCGACGAGCCGCTCGACGGCATCGCGAACGCGCTCAAGATCATCACGATCACGACGCGCGCGCACGGATGGGCCGAGAGGACGTACGGGTTCAGGCCGGCCGACGCGTCGAAGGATCCGTCGGCGGCGATGGCCAATGCGTACGCGATCGAGGACGCGCTGATGAAGGCGGGCCTCGCGCGCGCGAGGACCGCGGATGCGAACTCGATGCTCTACACGTCGAAGGCGAACCAGCTCTTCCGGCTGACGGATGACGAAGTAAAAGCCATGAAGGCGAGCATCCTCTTCGTTCCCGCCAAGTCCGACATGATCTTCCCGCCCGAGATGTCGGAGCGGGCCGCCGCGCGCTACCGCGCGCAGGGCGGCGTGGCGGAGGTCGCGGTCATCGAAGGCGACGGCGGCCACCTCGAAGGCGTGCTGGGCGTCGCGAAGCAGGGCGACGCGATCAAGGCATTCCTCTCGAAATAGCGACAAGCCGCTACGCGCGGGCTTCCAGCGCCGCGACCGCGGGCAGCGTCCTGCCCTCGAGGAACTCGAGGAACGCGCCGCCGGCGGTCGAGATGTAGTCGATGCGATCCGTAACGCCGAACTTCTGGATCGCGGCGATCGTGTCGCCGCCGCCGGCGATCGAGAACGCGCTCGCGTCGGCGACCGCGTACGCGATCTCGCGCGTACCTTCCGCGAACGCTTCGAACTCGAACACGCCGATCGGGCCGTTCCAGACGATGGTGCCGGCCTTCGCGATCGCGAGCTTGAGGATGCGCACCGACGTCGGGCCGACGTCGAGGATCATGTCGTCGTCGTCGAGGTCCTCGATCGCCTTGAGGGTAGCCGGCGCATCGGCGGCGAAGCGCTTGGCGACGACGGCATCCACCGGCACCGGGACCTTGCCCGGGTAGCGGTCGAGGATCGCCTTCGCGGCGCCGACGAGGTCGGGCTCGAACAACGACTTGCCGATCCTGCCGCCCGCCGCGGCGATGAACGTGTTCGCGATGCCGCCGCCGACGATCAGCGCATCGACCTTCGCGGCGAGCGTCTCGAGGATCGTGAGCTTGGTCGACACCTTCGCGCCGCCGACGATCGCGACCAGCGGCCGCCGGGGCGACGCGAGCGCGCGCGTCAGCGCGTCGAGCTCCGCCGCCATCAAGGGTCCCGCGCACGCGACCTTCGCATGGTTCGCGATGGCGTGCGTCGTCGCCTCGGCGCGGTGCGCGGTGCCGAACGCATCGTTGACGTAGACGTCGCACAACGCCGCCATGCGCCGCGCGAGCCCGTCGTCGTCCTTCTTCTCGCCCTTGTTGACGCGGCAGTTCTCGAGCATCACGAGGTCCCCGGCGCCGAGCTTCGCGTGCCACGGCCCGCCGTCGACCCAGTCGCGGATCAGCGGCACCTCGCGTCCGATGAGCTCGGCAAGCCGCTCGGCGACCGGCGCGAGCGAATCCTCGTCGCGCAGCGTGCCCTCGGTCGGGCGGCCGAGGTGCGAGGTCACCATCACGGCGCCGCCCCGTGCGAGCGCGTCGCGGATGCCGGGCAGCGACGCGCGAATACGCGTGTCGTCGGTGATCGCGCCCGTGTCGTCCTGCGGGACGTTGAGATCGGCGCGGATGAGCACGCGCTTGCCGGCGACGTCGACGTCGGCCAGGCGGAGGAATCGGCTCATGACGAGCTCCGGGTGAAGGCACAGCCGCGCGCGGCTTCGGCGGCGTCGATGTACGCGACGTCGTCGACCGCGAGGTAGTCGCGGAACCCGCCGACCTTGCCTTTTCGCACCTTGAACGACTCGGGATCGGCGTTCGACGGCGTGCGCAGCATGTGGCTGCCGAAGCGGTCCTCGGCCTCGGCGCGGCGCAGGTTGTCGAAGCCCGCGAACTCGACGGCATTCGCGACGACCCGGTCGGGCACGTCGCGCGCGCCGAGGAAGCCGAGCGCCGTCCGCAGCGACGCCGCCGGATCGCCGTGCATCGCCTCGTAGCGCAGGAACGCGAACGCGTCGGGCACGCGCTGCGCCGCTTCCCATTGCCGGTAGAACGCGAGCACCTTCTCGACGCCGTAGCGCGGGTCGCGCACGAACGCGGCGATCGGGCCGTCGAACATGTCGACGCGGCGCGTCGCCTGGAAGTACGCCGACACCAGCGTGTCGCGCACGTCGCGTCCGAGCAGCAGGACGCGCTTGCCGCGGTACGCCGCCTTGGTCGCGTCGAGCTCGCGCCAGTCGAGCGCGTCGATCATCGCCGAGCCGTCGTGGTAGAAGCCCGCGCGAGGCAGGCCGGCCATCTCGGTCAGCGCGTCGGTCTCGAGCAGGAGGTTCGGCGGCAGCCCGTAGTGGTCGACGAGCGCCTTGCCGACCAGCGCGCGCAGCCACGTGCGCCCGGTCTTCGGGTAGGAGAGGATGTAGACATCCGCCGCCGGCTTCGGCTCCCTGTCGGCAGGGCGGACGCCGGCCATGCTAGGGCCTGCTAGCGCTAGGCGGGCACTCGCGCCCATATCGCGCTGGCCGCAGGGCCAGGCGCGAATGAGGCCATGTGCTTCCAGCACATAACGATTGAGCAACAACGCCCTGCGGCCAGCGCGGCATGGGCCCTCCGGGTGATCTCAGCAAACGGCCGCCCTCATCGTTGCACATCCTCGCCGTAGTGGCGCTACGGCTTGCGGTGTGCGCCTCGATGGCGGCCGTTTGCTGAGTCACGCGAGCGTCCCCGTAGCGCTAACAGGCCCTAAAACGACGCGGTCTCGTTCTCCAGGCCGTTGCTGACCGGGAAGTGGCCCTCGGAGAACGCGAGCGCGTGCTCGATGCGCGCGGTCGTCTCCTGCAGCGGCACGACGATCTGCTCGACGACCTTGTCGCGCGGGACGGCCGTCGTGAAGATGCTGATGCTGATCAGCGCGTGCACGCGCTCGTCTTCCCGGATCGGCACGGCCAGCGTGGTCGTGCGATACGGCTTGGTGCGCGGATCCCGCGTCGCGAAGCCGTCGCGCCGCACCTGGTCGAGCAGCGCGCGGAACTCGCGCTCCTCGCCCGCGCCGAAGTCGCGCGCGGCATCGGCGCGCAGCTGGCGCAGGTGGCGGTCGCGCTCCTCCGACGAGCAATACGCGAGATAGGCGCGCCCCATCGCCGTCGTCACGAGGTCGGGCCGCAACCCGAGCACCGTGTTGGTGTGGGCCCACGGGCTGATCGTGCCGGTCCAGAACTTGATGGCGATCGCGTCGCCGTCGATGACGCCGATGCCGATCGGCCACTTGAGCCGGTGCGTCAGCTCGATGGCCAGCGGACGCGCCACTTCGATCAGGCGGGAGATCCCCTGGTAGCCGGCGTTGAGCTTCTGCACGCGCGACGTGACGCGGTAGCCGCCGCACAGGTTGTCGCGCGCAACGTAGCCCTCGGCGCGCAGCGTCTCGAGCATCCTGACGATGGTCGACTTGGGAAAGCCGGTCTCCTCGTGGATCGCGGTCACCGAGGCGATCTTCAGCTTGTTGAGGGCCAGCAGGACGTCGAGCGCCCGGCACACCGACTTGACCGGCGGGTAGGACCGATCGGCGGCATCGGTGAGCCCGTGCCGCGAGTTCGTCCTGCACCGGCCCCGGGAGCTCGGTCGCGACGTTCGCTCGGCAGTCGTCGCCGGGGCGGGCTGCGGGGCCCGTAGCTCGGAACCGTTCATGCGGTGAATCCTCCTCGAGGCGGACAGCTTTTTTGGGTCCAGCCTAGCATGGGCGCTCCGGCCGGGGCCCGGGGAGGCCCCCGGACTGTTTCGCTTGCCGAAATTCGCCCGCGAACCCTTGGCACGACGCGCGCGAGGCGGCGATCATGCAGGTTCAATCGCCGGGCCCTCGAGCCCGCGCCCCACCAGGAGCCCGTTTATGTCGGAGACCCGTCAGCGCGTCGCCTCGAAGGCGGAGTTCGGCAAGATGAAGCCTCAGGTCGTCGAGCCGAAGTGCAGGACCTGGGTGACCCGCGCCGGCAACTTCGCCGTCGCGGTCTCGGAGGTCGAGCCCGGCGCCGTGCTCGCGCGGCACGACAATCCCGAGGAGTACATGGTCATCCTGCCGCCGGGAGGCGCGTCGGCGCGCTTCGATGCCGGCGGCGTAAGCATCGACGCGAAGCCGGATTCGCTGACCATCGTCCCGCCGGGACCGAGCACGATCACCGCGACGTCGAAGGGCCTCGTCGCGCGCATCTTCTCGAAGGCATCCGAGGACGTGATCGCCAAGGCGTGGAACAACGACGTCTACGCGGATGGTGCGCCGGAGCTGGCGCCGCCCGACCTGTGGCCCGAGCCCCACGACGGTTACCGGCTGCGCCACTATCCGCTGGCGCAGTACGCGAAGGCCGACGGCGATCGCATCCAGCCGCGCGTGTTCCGCTCGACCAACATGCTGGTCAACCTGTTCGTCCATTACAAGACGCGACGCGACACGACCAAGCTGAGCCCGCACTGGCACGACGACTTCGAGCAGGCGTCGCTGACGTTGAACGGGCGCTGGGTCCACCACATGCGCTACAACTGGGGACCGGACCTCGAAGCGTGGCTGCCGGACGATCACGGCGAGATGGGCACGCCGTCGGCGATCATCATCCCGGCCACGGCCGTGCACACGAGCCGCGACGTCGGCGACGGCGAAACCTCGCTCTACGACATCTTCTGCCCGCCGCGCATGGACTTCGCGCGCAAGAAGGGCTTCGTGATCAACGAGGACGAGTACCCGCTCCCCGACGCGCCCGCCGACGACACGGTCAAGACCGGCGGGAGCCTGCTGTCCTGGCAGAAGCCGGGCTAGTTGCCCTCGAGCTTGAGCTTTTCGACGATCGTGATCTCGTCGCGCACGACGGCGACGGTGTCCTCGATCGACAGCGGCGCAGGCGTCGCGCCGGAGCGCGCGAGCAGCGCCGCGAACTCCGGGTCCTTCTGCGCCGCGACGATCGCCGCGTTCAGCTTGCGCTTGATGTCGGCCGGCAGCCCCGGCGGCCCGAAGACCGCCCACCAGGTCTGCGCCGCCTCCATGTTCGGGACGCCGGCCTCGGCGAGCGTCGGCGCCTTCAGCGATTCGGGGGGCAGGTTGCTGTCGGCGTAGGCCAGCAGGCGCAGCTGGCCCGCCTCGACGGCGGGACGAGAGCTGCCGGTGGAGACGAACATCATGTGGATGCGCCCGCCGATGATGTCGTTCATGACGTCGGCGGCGCTCTTGTAGTTGACCCCCTTGAGCTTGAGCCCCGTCGCGTTGTTGAACATCTCGGCGTGCTGGTGGCCGCTCGTGCCGATGCCGGCCATGCCGTAGAACACCTCGCCGGGCCGCGCGCGCGCGTAGTCGATGAACTCCTTCACCGTCTTCGGCGGCAGCCCCGCGTTGATGACCATCGCGTCCGGCGCCTTCGCCATCAGCGCGATCGGGGCGAGGTCCTTGACCGGATCGAGGTCGACCTTCATGACCGGCTTGAAGCCGGCGATGCTGCTCGGCATCTCGAGCAGCGTGTAGCCGTCGGGCGCGGCCTTGGCGACCGCGTCCGAGCCGATGAACCCGCCGGCGCCCGGCCGGTTGACGACCAGGAACGTCTGGCCGAACTGCTTGGTGAGCACCTGCGCCAGCTTGCGCGTGAACGTGTCGTTGCTCGCGCCGGGCGCGTACGGCACGACGATCGTCACCGGCTTGCTCGGCCAGTCGTCGGCCCGCGCGAAACCCGGAACGGCCGCCAGCGTCGCCGCCGCCAGCGCCGCGAGGATGGTCCGGCGCGAGCCGAACGAGCGCAGCATCGTCATGGTGTCTTCCTCCTGCGGGCCAGTATCCGTTCGCGGATCGGCCCCCACAAGCGGCGGGCAGCGTGGCGTGGCGTTGTTTCGCGACGTGAAACTGAAACGCCGCCGCCATGGCACGCTCGCGGTTTCTGGGAAACACTTGCCGACGTGACCGCCTCGAAACGTTTCGCGACCCCGGCGCACGTGCGCGACGCCCGGCACGGCATCGTTTACCGCAACGACCGCGAGTTCTGCGGATGGCCGTTCATCTGCGGGTTCTGGACCACGGCGGACGGCGACCTCGTCGTCGCGTTCCAGCGCAAGCCCAGCGCATACGCCGACCCGAGCGACGTGCATCACGACGAGGTCGCGAAGGTCGGGCCGAAGATCGTCGTCGCACGCTCGCGCGACCGCGGCGCGACCTGGGACACGGGCGAGCGAGGCGAGAAGCTCGCGGAGCTGTTCGACCTCGGCTCCGATCCGGCAGCGATGTTCGCCGCGTCGCCGCCCGACTATTCGCACGTGCCGCGCGTCGATTTCACCGACGCGAACGTGCTCGTCGCCTCGGGCGCGACGCCCGACTACTTCCGTCCGCACAGCCGGGCGTGGATCCGCGTGTCGGCCGACGGCGGTCACACGTGGCGGCCGCCGATCGAGGCGCCGCGCGCCGGGTGGCCGTCGTTGTCGGGGCACGCGTCGGCGATCGTGCGGCCCGACGGGGTGAGCCTCGTCTTCATGACCGCGGTCACCGACGACGGCTGGAAGCGGCGGCCGGTCGTCTACGCGAGCGTCGACGGCGGCGCAGGATGGGCGTTCCTGTCGGCGATGACGCCCGAGAACGACGACGGCGCCGCGATCGCCGACCGCTCGGTCGGCCTGCGCTTCGCCGCGCACCGCTACTTCTACCCGCGCGGCATCGTGCTGCCCGACGGCCGCATCCTCGCGTCGATCCGCTGCCAGCGCGACCCGACGAGCGTGCTGTGGAGCGAGATCTTCGCGAGCGACGACGGCGGGCGCACGTGGGCGTTCCGCTCGCGCGTCAACGACTGGGGCGCGCCCGGCGACTTATGCCGGATGCGCGACGGCCGCATCGCCTGCGTCTACGGCTATCGGATGCCGCCGTTCGGCGTGCGCATGCGCATCAGCGAGGACGACGGCCGGACCTGGGGGCGCGAAGGGATCCTGCGCGACGACGGCGGAAGCTGGGACCTGGGTTACCCGCGCGTGACCGAGATCGAGCCCGGGCGGCTCCTCGCCATCTACTACATGAACCGGCGCGACGATCCG
>DATBSV010000154.1:0-6176 GCA_036559685.1 Casimicrobiaceae bacterium | reverse complement strand
GCACACGACAACTGAGCAACAACGCCCTGCGGCCAGCGCGGCATGGGCCCTCCGGGTGATCTCAGCAAACGGCCGCCATCGTCGTTGCACATCCTCGCCGTAGTGGCGCTACGGCTTGCGGTGTGCGCCTCGATGGCGGCCGTTTGCTGAGTCACGCGAACGTCCCGGTAGCGCGCACGGGCCCTGACCCTGGAACGGAAACGGGCGACGCCGTCGGCGTCGCCCGTCTATCTGCTACGTCCGCTGCACGCTTGCGGCGGACTTCGTGGCCAGAAGTATTACTTCTTGGCCTTGCGCTTGCCCTTGCGAGCCTTGCGCTTCGTGGCCTTCTTGGCCTTGCGCTTCGTGGCCTTCTTGGCCTTGCGCTTCGTGCCCTTCTTGGCCTTGCGCTTCGTGGCCTTCTTCGCCTTGCGCTTGGTGGCCTTCTTGGCCTTGCGCTTGGTGGTCTTCTTGGCGGCCTTCTTCTTCGTCGCCTTCCGCTTCGGAGCAGCCTTCTTCGACTTCTTCGCGGACTTGCGCTTCGCCGCCTTGCGTTTCTTCGGCGCGGGGGACGCAGCCGCCGGCGCCATCATCGACATCATGTCAGCCAACATCGTTTTCTCCTGTCTGAGTTGCTGTTATGTGTTTCTTGGCAGGCGTCGTCCGATTCACGGACCCCTTGACAAAACCGCTGGCACCTGCTGCCTGCATTCTAGTCAAATTTCAACGATTTGCAAGAAACCGGACAGTCGGAAACGCGCGTCGGGCCCGGATGTTGCGTATTTGTACATGCCCGGCGCGCCGCGAAAGCGTCGAAAAAGCGGCGCGCGCGCGCCGTTTCAACGCGGCAGCGTCGCTTCGTGGGCGGTCAAATCGGCGGCGGATTCGCGGCGCCGAACGAGGTGCATGCGGTCGCCGTCGACCATCACTTCGGCCGCGCGCGGACGGGAGTTGTAGTTCGAGCTCATCGACATCGCGTACGCGCCCGCCGAGCGGATCGCGACGAGGTCGCCCGGCGCGAGCGCGAGCGCGCGGTCGTGCGCGAGGAAATCAGCGCTCTCGCACACCGGCCCGACGATGTCCCAGCGCTCGGGCTCGCCGGCGCGCGGGCGCACCGGATCGACGGCGTGCCAGGCCGCGTAGAGCGCCGGGCGGATCAGGTCGTTCATCGCCGCGTCGACGATCGCGAAGCGCTTCTCTGGCGAGCGCTTCAGGTACTCGACGCGCGTCAGGAGGACGCCTGCGTTGCCGACGAGCCAGCGGCCCGGCTCGAGCAGCAGCGTCTCGCGGCGGCCGCGGAACAGCTCGTGCAGCAGCGCCGCGTACTCGGCGACCGGCACCGGCGTCTCGTCGCGATAGCGGATGCCGAGGCCCCCGCCCAGGTCCACGTGCTCGAGGCGGATCCCTTCGCCGGCCAGCTGGTCGCAAAGGTCGAGGATCTTCCGCGCCGCCTCGCGGTAGGGCGCGAGCTCGGTGATCTGCGAGCCGATGTGCGCGTCGATGCCGCGCAGCGCAACGCCGCGCATCCCGCGTGCGCGCCGGTACAGCGGAAGCGCCTCGTCCCATGCCACGCCGAACTTGGTCTCCTTGAGGCCCGTCGAGATGTACGGATGGGTCCTGGGATCGACGTCGGGATTGACGCGGAAGCTCACCGGCGCGACGCGGCCGGCCGCACGCGCGAGCGCGTCGAGCCGCTCGAGCTCCGGCTCGGACTCGACGTTGAAGCACAGGATGCCGGCGTCGAGCGCCGCGCGCAGCTCGGCTTCCGACTTGCCGACGCCCGAGAACACCGTCTTCCTTGGATCGCCGCCGGCCGCCGCGACGCGCGCGAGCTCGCCGCCCGACACGATGTCGAAGCCGCTGCCCAGGCGGGCGAGCACGTCGAGGATCGCGAGGTTCCCGTTCGCCTTGGCGGCGTAGCAGATCAGGTGAGGCAGCCCCGCCAGCGCGGCGTCGAGCGCGCGGTACGCGCCTTCGATCGCGGCGCGCGAATAGACGTAGCACGGCGTCCCGTGACGCTCGGCGATCGTCGACAACGGGACGCCCTCGGCGCAAAGCTCGCCGTCGCGCAGCGCGAAGGCGTTCATTTGACGGGGAGCGTCGGGTCGGGCGGCGTCGTGGGCGGAACGCCGGTGGGGGCGCTCGCCGGCGCGTCGGCGCGCTTGAGCGAGCCCTTGATCCCGCAGCCTGCGAACGTCGCGATGAGCGCCGCCGCGGCGAGCACCGCGAGGCGGCGCGCCGGGCGCGTCGCGCGGCGGGGATCGCGTAACATCGGCGTCGATGGTAGCACGCACCCCAACGCGCGATGGGCGGCGTCCGTGAGCGACTCCGAATTCCTCGCCGCGGCCGACGCGACGCTCGCCGCGATCGGCGCGGCGCTCGACCGCGCTCTCGAAGCGAGCGACGCTGACGTCGACTGGAGCCTCGTCGACGGCATCCTCGAGATCGCGTGCGAGGACGGCAGCAAGGTCATCGTCAACCGCCACGGCCCCAACCGCGAGCTGTGGGTGGCCGCGCGGCGCGGCGGCTTCCACTTCCGCCGTGACGGCGAGCGTTGGCACGACACGCGCTCGGGCGAGGAGCTCGGCGCGACGCTCGCGCGGGTCCTGAAGGAGCAGGCGGGGATCGACGTCGCGCTCGACCTTCGCGCGACGGCCTGAATCACGCGGCGAGCAGCGCCGTCCAGTCCTCGAGCTCCTTGCGGTGCGTGTCGTGGCCGGGCAGCAGCGATTCGACGAGCGCCCAGAAGCGGCGCGAGTGGTTGAGCTCGACCAGGTGCGCGACTTCGTGCGCGACGACGTAGTCGGCCAGCACCGGCGGGAGCTGGATCAGCCGCCAGTTGAGGCGGATCTCGCCCTTGTGGTTGCAGCTGCCCCACTCGCTGCGCGCGTTCGACAGCCGCACCGGCGGCAGCGCGTGGGTGACGCGGCGCGCGAAGTCCGCGACGCGCGGCAGGATGCGCTGCGCGGCCTCGTCGCGCAGCCAGCGCGACACCGTGTCCATGATCGCGTGCTCGTCGTGCGCGGTCGGATGCAGGACCGTCAGGTCGAACATGTCGGGGCGCACGGCGGTCGCGCGCGACGGGTACACGGCGAGCTTGAGCTCGGCGCCGAGGTAGAGGATCGGCGCGCCGGTCCGCCACTCGCGCGGCAGCACGTCGCGCTGGCGCGAGCGCCACTCGGCGAGCGTGCGCACGATCCACGCGCCGCGCTCGGTCAGCGCCTCCTCGATCTCGCGGATCGACACCCAGCGCGGCGCGCGCACGGTCAGCCCGTCCAGGTCGACCGACATGCCGATCGTCTGCCGGCGCGCCCGATAGAGCACGTAGTCGACGCCCTCGCCGACCAGCACGATACGGCGCAGCGAGCCCGCGCGGTCGCCCGGGCGCGGCGCGGGGTGGCCGGTCAGGCCGGCGCGCCCAGCCTCGCGACCTCTGCCTCGATCCACGCCTCGACCTCCGTTGTGAGCGTTGCCGGGTCCTTGCCGCGCGACCCGATCGGGTCGCCGAACACCAGCGTGAGTTCGCCGGCCCGCTTGGCGATCGTGCCCTTCGGCCACAGCCAGCCCGCGTTGTGCGCAACCGGGAGGACCGGAACGTCCAGCCCGATCGCTAGCCTGGCCCCGCCGGTCTTGTAGCGTCCGCGCGTGCCGGCGCGGATGCGCGTGCCCTCCGGGTAGATGACGATCCAGAAGCCCTGCGCGAAGCGCTGCTTCCCCTGCTCGACCATCTGCGCCATCGCATCGGCGCCGGCTTTTCGATCGATCGTGATCGGCGACGCGAGCGCGAAGCCCCAGCCGAAGAACGGCAGCCTCAATAGCTCCTGCTTCGCGACGAACGCCAGCGGCGGCAGGTAGAGGTTGAGCGCGAGCGTCTCCCAGGTCGAGCTGTGCTTGGCCATGACGACGTGCGGCGTCGACGGCAGCCGGTCGAGCCCTTCGACGCGCCAGCGCACGCCGCAGATCACCCGCGCGCCGTACAGCGACATGCGGCACCAGTGCGCGGCCATCTTGTAGCGCGGGACCGGCGGCAGCCAGAACGTCGCGAGCATCGCGATCGCGTAGAAAGGAGTGATGACCGCCTGGTAGGCGAGGAAAAGTGCGCCGCGCAGCTTCGCCATCACGGCTCGCCCGCCAGCAGCGCCGACGCCGTGAACGCGAGGTCGGGGAAGATCACGGTGCTCGGCGGGAAGCCGCCGTCGCGCAGCGTCTTCTCGCCCTTGCCGGTGAGCACGAGAATCGGCTTCGCGCCGGCCGCGTCGGCGGCCTGCAGGTCGCGCAGGCTGTCGCCGACGCACGGCACGCTCGCGAGGTCGGCGCCGAAGCGACGGCCCGCCTCGACCATCATCGCCGGGTGCGGCTTGCGGCACTCGCAGTTCGCGTCGCCGGTGTGCGGGCAGAAGAAAACGGCGTCGACGCGCCCGCCGACGTGCGCGAGCGCGCGATGCATCTTGTTGTGGATCGCGTTGAGCGTCGCCATGTCGAAGAGACCGCGCCCGATGCCGGACTGGTTGGTGCACACGGCGACGCGATAGCCGGCGTGCGACATCCGCGCGATCGCCTCGAGGCTGCCGGGAATCGGACGCCACTCTTCCGGCGACTTGATGAACTGGTCGCTGTCGTGATTGATGACGCCGTCCCGATCGAGGATGATCAGACGCGCTGCGCGCGTGCTGGCGACGGCTTCGCTGGCGAACTGGACCACGGGCGTAACTCTAGCGACAAACGGCGTCGCCGGGTACCTCGACCGCCCGGCGCACCGCGTGGAAGCGGCGCGAGTGGTGCCGAAACTACAACTTCGAGAGGTCGGCGACGCGGTTCATCGTGTCCGCGACGCCGTTCAGCAGCGCCAGCCGGTTCGCGCGCACCGCCGGGTCGTCGGCCATCACCATGACCTCGTCGAAGTAGCGGTCGACGACCGGCTTCGCGGTCGCGAGCGCCTTCAGCGCGCCGGTGTAGTCGCCCGCGTCGCAGCTGGACGCGACTTTCGGGCCGAGCGTCTCGAACGCCGCGTAGAGGTCGTGCTCGGCGCCGGCGGCGAGTCGCGCGCGATCGACGCGCGGCGCGGCCTCGGCGCCCGACTTGCGCAGGATGTTCACGATACGCTTGTTGGCGGCGGCGAGCGCGGCGGCCTCGGGCAGCGCTTCGAACGCCTGCACGGCGGCGAGCCGGTCGGGCAGCGAGGCGAGCGACGCCGGGCGCCGCGCGATCAGGGCCTCGACCTGGTTGGCGCTGCCGCCCTGCTCGCGCAGGAAGCCGCGCAGCCGCTCGAGGACGAACGACTCGAGCTCCTCGCGCGCGTCCTTGACGCCGGCGACACCGCCGAACGCGTCGAACGCCGCCGCGATCGCGTCGCCGAGCGGAAGCGCGAGCTTCTTCTCGACCATGATGCGCACGACGCCGAGCGCGGCGCGCCGCAGGCCGAACGGATCCTTGTCGCCGGTCGGCGTTTGCCCGATGGCGAACAGGCCGGCGAGCGTCTCGAGCTTGTCGGCGAGCGCGACGGCCTGCGCGACCGGCCCCTCGGGAAGCGCATCGCCGGCGTAACGCGGCCAATAGTGCTGCGCGATCGCGTCGGCGACGGCCGCGGGCTCGCCGTCGTGTCGCGCGTAGTAGCGGCCCATCGTTCCCTGCAATTCCGGGAACTCGCCGACCATGTCGGTGACCAGGTCCGCCTTTGCGAGCATCGCCGCGCGGTCGACCTGCGACGCATCGGCGCCGAGCGCCACCGCGAACGCCTTCGCGATCGCGCGCACGCGCGCGATCCGCTCGGCCTGCGTGCCGAGCTTCTGGTGGTAGACCACGCTCGCGAGGCGCGGCAGGCGTGCGTCGAGCCGCTGCTTGCGATCCTGGTCGAAGAAGAACTTCGCGTCCGCGAGCCTCGCGCGCAGCACGCGCTCGTTGCCGGCAATGATCGCGGCCGGATCGCGCGTCTCGAGATTCGAGACGACGAGGAAGCGTGCGCGCATCTTCCCGTGCGCGTCGGTCAGCGCGAAATACTTCTGGTTCTGCTGCATCGTCAGGATCAGGCATTCCTGCGGCACCGCGAGGAACGACGGGTCGAACGTGCCGGCATAGACGACCGGCCACTCGACGAGCGCCGAGACTTCGTCGAGCAGGGCGTCGGGCGCGATCGCGCGGTCGCCCTGCGAGGCCTTCGCGACCTCGCGCTCGATCGCCGCGCGGCGCGCGTCGAACCC
>DATBSV010000153.1:0-12524 GCA_036559685.1 Casimicrobiaceae bacterium | reverse complement strand
CCGTTCCTCGCCGCGCCTTTCGTCACGCGGCTGCCCGCCGAGCTTCGTGCGGGCATCGCCAGGCACGGTCTGCGCAACAGCCACCTGACCGCGATCGCGCCGGCCGGCACGATCAGCGTGCTCGCGGGCGGGGTGTCGTCGGGCGTCGAGCCGATCTTCGCGCTCGAAGGCTCGCGGCGCGTGCGCCAGGAGGACGGCAGCTTCGCCGAGGTGTCGACCGCGTGTCCGGCACTGCTCGCGTGGCGCACGCAGGCCAAGCACGGTGCGTCGCCGCCCGACGTGTTCGTCACGGCGACGCAGATCGGGCCCGAGGCGCAGCTGTTGATGCAGGCGGCGCTGCAGCCGCACGTCGACAACGCGATCTCGAAGACGACCAACGTCGCCGCCGACATCGACTACGAGCATTTCGCCGCGATCTACCGGCGCGCGTTCGAGCTGGGGCTCAAGGGCTGCACGGTGTTCCGGCCCAATCCGGTGACCGGTTCGATCCTGCGCTGACGAAGGAGGAGCCTTGGGGGACTTGACCATCATCAACCCGGCGGTCGTCGGCGGGAGCGCGGCGCTGATCCTGTTCGTCGGCATCCTCGCGTCGCTCCGGGCCGGACGCAGGATCGGGCTCCGCGCGATCGAGCGCGCCGGGGGCGCGCCCAATGCGAGCATTGGGTCGCTCGAGGCGGCGGTGTTCGCGCTGCTCGGCCTCATGATCGCGTTCACGTTCTCGGGCGCGCTCACGCGGTTCGACGTGCGGCGCGCGCAGGCCGTCGACGAGGCGAACGCCATCGGAACGGCGTGGCTTCGCGTCGACCTTCTGCCCGCGCAGGCGCAGCCCGCACTGCGCGACACATTCCGCCGCTACGTCGACTCGCGCATCGCCACGTATCGCGCGCTGCCCGACATTGCCACGGCCGAGCGCGAGGTCGACCGCTCGCAGGCCTTGCAGGCGGAGATCTGGAAGCAGGCGGTGGCGGCGACGCGCGTATCCGGCGTTCCCACGTCGGCAGAGATCCTGTTCATGCCCGCGCTCAACGAGATGTTCGACATCTCGGCGACGCGCGTCGCCGCGACGCGGATCCACCCGCCGACGATCATCTACCTGATGCTGATCGCGCTCGCGCTGGTGGCGGCGCTGCTCGCCGGTTACCAGTCCGCGGGCGAGAAGGGCTACGACTGGGTGCACAAGGTCGGTTTCGCGACCATCGTCGCGGCCACCGTTTACGTGATCCTCGACATCGAGTTTCCGCGCCTGGGCTTTGTGCGCCTCGACGCGATCGACCAGCTGCTGGTCAACGTTCGGGCGGGAATGACCTAGAAGCCGGCCGCCTGCCCGTCGCGCCGCGGATCCGACGCGGCGAGGTAGCCGTCGTCGAGCTTCACCACGAACTGTCCGGCGCCGAAGTCGAAGTAGCTGTCCGACGTCTGCACGAGGTTGTGGCCGAGCGCGGCAAGACCGGCGCGCACGTCGCGGTCGAACGACGGCTCGAGGTCGAGCGTGCCTTCGCGATTCCAGCGCCAGCGCGGAGCGTCGAGCGCGGCTTGCGCGTTCATGCCGTGGTCGAGCATGCGCACGAGCGTCTGCACGTGACCCTGCGGCTGGATCGGCCCGCCCATCACGCCGAACGCCGCGAGCGGCGCGCCGCCGCGCGTCAGGAAGCCCGGGATGATCGTCTGGAACGGGCGCTTGCCGCCCGCGAGCACGTTCGGATGCCCGGGCTCGAGCGAGAAGCCCGCGCCGCGATTCTGCAGGCTGATGCCGGTCCCGGGCACGACGACGCCCGAGCCGAAGCCCATGTAGTTCGACTGGATGAGCGAGACCATCGTGCCGTCAGCGTCGCCGGTCGCGAGGTAGACGGTGCCGCCGCGCGGCGGCTCGCCGGGACCGAAATCCTGCGCGCGTTTCATGTCGATCAGGCGCGCGCGAGAGGCGAGGTAGGCGCGGTCGAGCAACGCTTCGGGGCTGACGCGCATGTGGTCGCGGTCGGCGACGTGCGCGTACGCATCGGCGAACGCGAGCTTCATCGCTTCGATCGCGCGGTGCTGCGCGGGAAGCGAGTCCGGCGAATCGCTCCGCAGGTCGAATTCGCGCAGGATCCCGAGCGCCTGGAGCGCGGTGATGCCCTGGCCGTTGGGCGGGATCTCGTGCACCGTCGCGTCGCGGTACTCGAGCGAGAGCGGGCTCACCCAGTCGCTCGCGTGGCGGGCGAAATCCTCGGTCGTGTGGCGCGCGCCGTACGACTGCGCATGCGCGGCCATCGTCGCGGCGAGCTCGCCGCGGTAGAACGACTCGCCCTCGCTCGCGGCAATGCTCGCGAGCGTCCGCGCCATCGGCGGGCATGCGAACGCCTCGCCGGCATCCGGCGTGCGGCCGCGCGGCAGGAAGTGCTCGGCCCAGCCGAACTCGTGCGGGATCACGCCGGCGGCGCGGCGCCACTGTGCGCTGATGACCGGCGAGACGATCCAGCCGTCGCGCGCGTAGCGGATCGCGGGCTCGAACAGGTCGGCGAACGGCAGGCGGCCATAGCGGCGCGACAGCGCGACCCAGCCCGACACCGCGCCGGGAATCGAGACGGCTTCCCAGCCGCGTTGCGGAATGGACGTGCGGCCCGCATAAGTCTCGAGGGTCGCCGCGGCCGGAGAGCGGCCCGACGCGTTGAGGCCGACGAGCTCGCGCCCGTCCCAGACGAACGCGTAGAGGTCCGAGCCGATGCCGTTGCTGACCGGCTCGACGACGGTCAGCGTGATCGCCGTCGCGATCGCCGCGTCGACGGCGTTGCCGCCGCGCGCGAGCATCGACAACCCGGCTTGCGTCGCCAGCGGCTGGCTGGTCGCGACGACGTTGCGCGCCAGGACCGGCTGGCGGCGCGACGGGTACGGCAGCGACCAGTCGAGCGGCATCACTCCCCAGGCCCTAGGCTGCCTCTTCGTGGAACGCTTCCTCGCGCGTCTTGCGCACCGCCGGCAGCACGATGATGACGAGCAGCAGCCCCGCCACGACGAGCATGCCGAGCGACAGCGGCCGCGTGAAGAACACGGTCGGGTCGCCGCGCGACAGCAACAGCGCGCGCCGCAGGTTCTCCTCCATCAGCGGCCCCAGGATGAAGCCGAGCAACAGCGGCGCCGGCTCGCACTCGAGCTTGACGAACACCCACCCGAGCACGCCGAAGAGCGCCGTGATCAGCACGTCGAACACGTTGTTCTGCAGGCTGTACACGCCGATGCAGCAGAACAGCAGGATCGCCGGGTAGAGCAGGCGGTAGGGCACCTTCAGGAGCTTGACCCAGATCCCGATCATCGGCAGGTTGAGGACCACCAGCATCACGTTGCCGATCCACATCGACGCGATGAGTCCCCAGAACAGCTGGGGATTGCTCGTCATCACCTGCGGACCCGGCTGGATACTGTGGATCGTCATCGCGCCGACCATCAGCGCCATCACCGCGTTGGGCGGGATGCCGAGCGTCAGCAGCGGGATGAACGAGGTCTGCGCGCCCGCGTTGTTCGCACTCTCGGGGCCTGCGACCCCCTGGATCGCGCCCTTGCCGAACTGGGACGGGTCCTTCGCGATCTTCTTCTCGACCGTGTAGGCCGCGAACGCGGACAGCATCGCGCCGCCGCCGGGCAGAATGCCGAGCACCGAGCCGATGCTGGTTCCGCGCAGGATCGCCGGGATCGCCTCCTTGAACTCGCTCCACTTGAGCCACAGCCCGGTCACGTTGTCCGTGAAGACCTCGCGGTGCTCGCGATGCTCGAGGTTGATGATGATCTCGGCGAAGCCGAACAGGCCCATCGCGACCGTGACGAAACCGATGCCATCGGAGAGCTCGGGAACGCCGAACGTGTAGCGCTGCAGGCCCGAGTTGACGTCCGTTCCGATGATGCCGAGCAACAGGCCCAGCACGATCATCGCGATGGCCTTGAGGAGCGAGCCGCTCGCGAGCACAACCGCCGCGATGAGGCCGAGCACCATCAGCGAGAAGTATTCGGCCGGGCCGAATTTCAACGCGAACTCCGCGAGCGGCGGCGCAAACCCGGCGACGACGATCGTGGCGACGGTGCCGGCGAAGAACGAGCCGAGCGCCGCGATCGCCAGCGCCTTGCCCGCCTTGCCGCGCCGCGCCATCTGGTAGCCGTCGATGCACGTGACGACGGATGACGATTCCCCGGGCAGGTTGACCAGGATCGCCGTCGTCGATCCACCGTACTGCGCGCCGTAGTAGATACCGGCAAGCATGATCAGCGCGGAGACCGGCGGCAGCGCGTAGGTGATCGGCAGCAGCATCGCGATCGTCGGCACCGGGCCGATGCCGGGCAGCACGCCGATCAGCGTGCCGAGCAACACGCCGAAGAAGCAGTAAACCAGGTTGGTGAGCGTCAACGCGACGCTGAAGCCCAACGCGAGGTTGCTGAACAATTCCATCGCGCTAGCCTCCGAAGAACGCCGGCCACGTCGGCAGCTGCAGCTTGAGGCCGTAGCCGAACGCAGCGACGACGAAGGCGGCGAGCAGCACCGACGCGATCACCGCTTCCTTCCAGCGGAACTCGTGGCTCGCGGTGCTGGCGACGACGATCAGCAGGATGGTCGCGAGCACGAGGCCCAGCGGCACGACCGTCAAGCCGAACAGTACGACGCTGCCGAGGACGATCAGGAGCGGCCGCAGGTCCTTGATCGCGATCGGCGCGCCGGCCTTGCGGAAGCTGTCGAGGATCTGGATGGCGCCGAGCACGATCAGGATGATCCCGAGTCCGCGCGGGAAGTAGCCCGGACCCATCCGCGCCGCGGTGCCGACCGGGTAGGCAGCGCCGATGCCGATCGCGGCGAGGCCGAAGGCCGCGAACAGGCACCCCGAGCCGAATTCCTTGGGATTGCGGATCATCGCCATGGCTCCTCCGAACGGTCGGTGCGGCCGGCGTCTCGTCGCGCCCCATCGCCATGGGGGCCGGTCCGGCGTCGGAGCGAACGATACCATCGAAGGGCGCGCGCCGACGACGAGCCCGGGCGCGGCCAAAGAAAAGGGCAGGCCGCTTGGCCTGCCCTCGATGCGCGACGCGCGAAGTGCCGTTTGCTACAGGCCGTTCTTCGTGCGCAGGTCGCGGAAATACTTGTCGAGATGCTGCGCCTGCATGCGCTGCGCAAGCTGGGGTTTCACCTCGTCGTAGCCGGGCACCTTCGCATCGCGCGTGTCCTCGACCAGGAGCACGTGCCAACCGAACTGCGTCTGCACCGGCTGCGGCGTGAACTTGCCCTTCTCGGCCTTCACCATCGCATCGCTGAACGGCTTCACGAAATTCGCCGGCGCGTTCCAGTCGAGGTCGCCGCCGCGGTCCTTGCTGCCCGGATCCTTCGAGCGCGCCTTCGCGATGTCGGCGAACTTCCCGCCCTTCTGGAGCTCGGCGATGACTTCCTTCGCCTCGTCCTCCTTCTCGACCAGGATGTGCGCGACCTTGTATTCCTTGTCGCCGAGCTGCGACTTGATCGCGTCGTACTCCTTGCGGATGTCGGCCTCGGGAATCGGGTTGGTCTTGATCCAGTCGGCGACGTACGCGCGCACGAGGACCGTCTGCGACGACAGGTCCATTTGCGTCTTGATCTCGGACTGCTTGTCCATGCCCTTCTTCTTCGCTTCGCGCGCCAGGAGCTCACGCGTGTTGAGCTCTTCGCGGAGCGCGGCGCGCAGGTCGGGCGAGTCCGGCTGCCCCTGCGAGGTGCGCTCCTTGAGCATCATGTCGAACTGCGACTGCGGGTAGAGGGCCTTGCCTTCGGAAGCCTTGGCGGCCGCCTGCGGGGCCTTGGGCGCCGCCGGGGCCTGCGCCTGCGCGGCGGCCGGGAGCGCGAGCGCGGCCATGATGGCGAGCGCGAGGGTCGTGCGATTCATCGATGCGTCCTTTCGGGGGAGGTGAAGTACTCGTCGGGGGTGTACGCGCGGATCGCCAGCGCATGCACCGGGTGAGGGATCAGGTCGGCAAGCCGGTCGAGCACCGCCCGGTGGCGGGCGAGGCGCGGGGCCCCGGAGAAGCGGTCTGACACGATGGTGAGGGAAAAGTGCCCGGCCCCGCCGGCCGCGCCCGGGTGCCCGGCATGGGACGCGCTTTCGTCGTCGAGGGCCAGGTGGACGGGCTCCAGCGGGGCGAGGCGCGCGGCGATGATCTCGGCGGTCGTCACGGCCGCGGCGGCGCGGGCTCGGTCGGGTCCTGCATGTGCCGGGCGAGCCACAGCCCCTGCGCGACGGCGAACGCTAGGACCAGGCCGATGCCGCCCCACACCTTGAAGTTGACCCACGTGTCGGTCGGAAAGTGGAATGCCACGTACCAGTTCGCGACGGCCATCGCGACGAAGAACGCGACCCACGACCAGGTGACGGTCGACCAGACCGGCGCGGGCAGCGATACGTCGCGCAGGAGGCCCGCGATCAGGTCGCGCCGGAAGGCGAGCTTGCCGACGGCGAGCACCGCGCCGAACAGCAGATAGAGGACGGTCGGCTTCCACTTGATGAACGTTTCGTCCTGTAGCACCAGAGTCGCGCCGCCGAACACCGCGATGATCGCGAACGACAGCCAGTGCACGGCCGACACCTTCCGCTTCCACGCGAAGTACGCGATCTGCGCGATCGACGCGACGATCGCGACGGCGGTGGCGGCGTAAATGCCCTGCCACTTGTACGCGACGAAGAACAGGATCAGCGGAAAGTAGTCGGCGAGGAGCTGCATCGATACGAAGGACGTTGGGGGTCCGGCTTCAGCCGGACGCCTTTCCCGGGGCCGAGGGAATCCGCCATTATAGCTGGGGCCGCCCCGGGGCTCCCCGGGCTAGCGGGCGAGCAGGCGCCGCAGCCGGTGCCAGTCGAACGAGGGGCCTGGGTCGGTCTTGCGCCCGGGCGCGACGTCGCTGTGACCCCTGATGTCTTCGATCGGCCACGAGCGCCTCAGCCGGCGCACGAGCGCGGCGAGCCGCGCGTACTGCTTCGCCGTATACGGGCGCTCGTCGGTCCCCTCGAGCTCGATGCCGATCGAGAAGTCGTTGCAGCGCTCGCGCCCCTTCCAGCGCGAGACGCCCGCGTGCCACGCGCGGTCCGCGCACGCGACGAACTGGGTGAGCGCGCCGTCGCGGCGGATCAGGAAATGCGCCGACACGCGCAGGCCGGCGAGACTCGCGAACGACGGGTGCGCGCGCGTGTCGAGGCGGTTGGTGAACAGCCGCTCGATCGCGTCGCCGCCGAAGCGTCCGGGCGGCAGCGAGATGCCGTGCACGACCACGAGCGTGACGTCGCCCGCGTCGGGCCTGGCGTCCGCGTTGGGCGAGCGCACGCGGCGCGCGCCGGGCAACCAGTTCTCGCCGGCGCTCATGCGCTCCACCGTTCGTCGCAAGCGGCCGCACCCCTCGCCTGCCGATGCGACAATCCGCCGATGGAACTCGCCATCGGGATTCCCGCGCTGATCGCGCTGGTCGTCGGCTTCATCGCCGTGCGCCGCATGATCCTGCGCCGGCGGCGCAGTCTCCAGGCGTACACGCGCACGCGCGACGAGCGCTTGCGCCGCACGCGGCCGCGCTCGCGGCGCACCTCCCGCGCCGAGATGCGCGCGAACGAGGATCCCACGACCGTGATGGGCGAAATCCGCACCAAGGCGCGGAAAGACGGCAACGGCTCGGCGGCGTAGCGGCGTTCGCGTTCATCGTCGTACCGGCGGCGAGTATCCCGTGTTTTGACGCATTGCGTGCTTGACAGGCGCGCGCCCTCCGGCCTAGCCTTTTCCGTACTTCGATAACGTTTTGCGAAGGATGAAAAAATGCCAGGCGGACGCCCTCGCACGCGGACCGAGCCCGAGGCGGTCAAGAGCGTGGGCAAGGTGCTCGACATCCTCGAGCACCTCGGGCAGGCGCGCGGGCCGGTGAGCGTTTCCGATGTCGCGCGCGACACCGGCCTCAACGTCAGCACCGCATTTCGCCAGCTTCAGACCCTCGTCTCGCGCGGGTTCGTCGAGCAGGACGCGGCGCATCGCGGTTACGAGATGGGTCCGCGCCTCTACCAGATCGCGAGCGCGTACCTGCGCGGCCACGACCTCGCGGCCGTAGCGCGCCCGCACCTCGACGCGTTGCGCGACGAGATCGGCGAGACCGCGTACCTCGCAACGCTGCGCCGCCACGAGATCGTGCAACTGGGCAAGGCCGACGGGCAGCAGGTCGTGAGCGCGGCGATCCGCACCGCGCAACGCGAGCCCGCGTACTGCACGGCGACGGGCAAGGTGCTGCTCGCCGGGCTCGCGCCGGACGCGCTCGCCGGCTACCTCGCGAACGTCGAGCTTCGCGCGTACACGTCCAACACGATCACCGACCGCGCCGTGCTCGAGCGCGAGATCGCGGCCGTGCGGCGGCAGGGCTACGGCCTCGACGTCGAGGAGTATGCGGAGGACCTGTGCTGTCTCGGTGTGCCGGTGCGCGAGGCACAGGGCGGCGCCGTCGTCGCGGCGCTCAGCATCGCGATGCCCAAGCTGCGCTTCCGCCGGGCGCTCGTCGCGGGCTGGCGCCAGCGACTCGAGGACAAGGCCGCGCTGATCGCGCCGCAGGCAGGGCTCATCGGCGCATGAGGAGGGCGCGATGCCGTTCGTGACGATCCGGATCCTGGCGGGCCACACACAGCAGCGCAAGGACGAGATGTCGCGCCGCGTGACTGACGCGATCAGCGAGGTCGCGGGCCTCAAGCACGACGCGGTGTGGGTCGTGTTCGAGGATGTGAGCGCCGAGGACTGGTACGTCGGCGGCGAGACGGTCGGCGAGCTCAAGCGCACCGGGCGGCTGTGACCTTGGAGATCCGCGACGCGCGCTTCGCGCACGTCGTCGGCGATGCGCCCGTGTTCGAGGCGCTCGCCGACGGCTACGGCTTCCTCGAGGGTCCCGTGTGGGATGCGGGCGCGCGCCGTCTCGTGTTCAGCGACATCCCCGGCGACGCGATCCACCAATGGAGCGAGGCGGGCGGCGCGCGCGCGTTGCGCGTGCCGAGCCACATGGCGAACGGGCTCGCGCTCGACCATGACGGGCGGCTCGTGTGCTGCGAGCACGCCACAAGCCGCGTGACGCGCATCGAGTCCGACGGTCGGAGCACGGTGATCGCGAGCGCGTGGAAGGGCCAGGAGCTGAACAGCCCGAACGACGTCGTCGTCGCGCGCGATGGCGGCATCTGGTTCACCGATCCGACCTATGGCCGGCTCGCGTACTACGGCGTCGCGCGCGAGCCGGCGCTCGGCCACCGCGGCGTGTACCACGCCGAGCCCGACGGCTCGCGACTGACCTTGCTCGCCGACGATTTCGCGCAGCCCAACGGATTGTGCTTCTCGCTCGACGGACAGCGGCTGTTCGTCAACGACACCGAACGCATGCACGTTCGCGCGTTCGACCTGCGCGACGACGGCACGCTGGACGGCGGCGGTGTTTGGGTCGGAGTGGACGGCGAGGGTGCGGGCAGGCCCGACGGCATGAAGCTCGATCGCGACGGCAACCTTTGGTGCACCGGCCCCGGCGGCATCCATGTGTTCGATCCGAACGCGCGCTGCCTGGGCGTGCTGCGCGTGCCGACGCCGGTGGCGAACTTCGCGTTCGGCGGCGACGACCGCCGCAGCCTTTTCGTCGCCGCGACGTCGACGCTGTGGCGCGTGCGCGTGCGGACGCCGGGCGCGGCCCCGCCTACTTGATCCCGAGCCGCTCCATCCGGTAGCGCATCGCGCGGAAGGTGATGCCGAGGAGCTTCGCCGCGGCCGTGCGATTGAATCGGGTCTTCTCGAGCGCTTCGTTGATCGCCTGGCGCTCGACGCGGTCGAGGTAGTCCTGCAACGGCCATTTCTCGCCGGGCGGCGACGCGCCGTCCTCCTCGGATTCGTACGGCGTCAGGTGCAGGTCGGCCGCAGTGATGCGCTGCGGATCGGCCGCGAGCGACAGTCCGCGCTCGAGGATGTTCTCGAGCTCGCGCACGTTGCCGGGGAACGGATAGTGCTGCAACGCGGCCACCGCGTCGGTCTCGAGGCGCGCGGGCGCGCCGCGCGCGAGCCGCGCGAGGATCGCGCTCGCGATGCCCGTGATGTCCTCCTGCATCTCGCGCAGCGGCGGCATCGCGAGCTCGATCACGTGCAGCCGGTAGAACAGGTCCTGCCGGAACGCGCCCGCGTCGACCAGCGCCGAGAGCTTCTTGTGCGTCGCGCTGATGATGCGCACGTCGACCGGCTCTTCGGCGGTCGCGCCGACCTTGCGCACCTTCTTCTCCTGGATCGCCCGGAGCAGCTTCACCTGCATCGCGAGCGGCAGGTCGGCGACCTCGTCGAGGAACAGCGTGCCGCCGTTCGCGGCCTGGAAGAATCCGTCGCGATCGGCCTCGGCGCCGGTGAAAGCGCCCTTGCGGTAGCCGAAGAACTCGCTCTCCATCAGCTGCTCGGGGATCGCGCCGCAGTTGACGGCGACGAACGGTTGCGATGCCCGCGGACCGCCGCTGTGGATCATCCGCGCCGCGAGCTCCTTGCCGCTTCCCGACTCTCCGTTGACGAATACCGGCGCCTGGCTCTTCGCGAGGCGCTCGATCAGGCCGCGAACGTGCTCGATCGCGGCCGACTCGCCGAGCAGCTGGCTCGCGACGGCGGCGCTGCCCGTCGGCTTGTCGGGGACCTTGAGCGCCTGCTTGACCAGCGCGCGTAGCTGCTCGAGCGCGACCGGCTTGCTCAGGTAGTCGAACGCGCCGGCCTTGAGCGCGGCGACCGCGTTCTCGGCGCTGCCGTGCGCGGTGATCACCGCGACCGGGACGTCGAGGCCGTTCTGGTTGATGTGCTCGACGACGCGGATTCCCTCGCCGTCGGGGAGGCGCCAGTCGGTCAGGCACAGGTCGAAGCTCTCGCGATCGAGCAGCGCGACGGCCTCGGCGATGTTCGACGCGCGCTCGGTGTCGAGCCCCATGCGCGACAGCGTGAGCTCGAGGAGCTCGAGCAGGTCCGGCTCGTCGTCGATGACGAGGACCTTCGGTTGGGCGCGGACTTTGCGGGACACGGTGTCTCCTAAAGCGTCGCTACGGTGTGGCGTCGGGCGGCTCGGCCGCGGGGGGCGGGGCGGTGGCCGCGGACGCTCGTTTCAGGGTCATTCTGAACTGTGCGCCGGGGGATTTGGGCAAAAGCTCGAGCGTCGAGCCGTTCGCATCGGCGAGCTCGCGCGCGATGTAGAGGCCGAGGCCGGTGCCGCCGACCCGCGTCGTGAAGAACGGCTCGAAGATCTGCCCGCGCAGCTCGGCGGGGATGCCGGGGCCGTCGTCGGCGAGCTCGAAGATCACCGCGTCCCCCATGTAGCCGGCGCGGGCGTTCAGCCGCACGCTCGCCTCGCGCTTCTGGCAGTGCTGCCACGCGTTGCGCACGAGGTTCCACAGGATCTGGTTGAAGTGGCCGCGGTCGAAGATCACGACGAGGTCGTCGGGCGCGATGATCTGGATGCTGCCGGCCGGGATGTTCTCGGCCTGCACGATCTCCTCGCACAGCGAGCGCAGGAAGTCGGCCAGCGCGATCGTCTCCGGCTGCTGGCGGTCGCGGCGGTTGAGCTGCAGCACCTCGCCGACGATGCGGTCGATGCGCTTGCTGTTGTTGCGGATCATCGCGAGGAGGCGCATGCCGTCGGGCGCCACGGCCTTGTCCTCCTCGAGCAGCTGCGCCGCCTGGTTGATCGCGGACAGCGGGTTGCGCACCTCGTGGGCGATCGACGCGGTGAGGCGGCCCATCGCGGCGAGCTTCATCTGCTGCGCCTCGGTCTGCGCGCGGCCGAGGTCCTCGAGATAGATCAGCGTGCCGCCGTTGAGGCCGGAGCCGATGCGGACGAGCCTCACGCGGAGGAGGCGCTGCGTGACCTCGACCTTGAACGGCGGAAGCGCGATCGTGAAGTCGTCCTGCCAGCGGCGCCAGTAGTCGTGCAGCGTCGAGCTGAACTCGGCGAGCCGCATGCCGCCGCGCATGCGGCCGAAGCCGCCGAGCAGGCGCGTCACCTGCGCATTGTGGCCGCGCACCACGCCGTTCAAGTCGACGACCAGCACGCCGTCCTGCATGTCCTGGATGATCAGGCGGTTGACCTGCTCGAGGTTCGCGACGTCGATGCCGCGCTGCGCGGCCAGGTCCTCGGACGCCTTGGTGTAGCGGCCGAGCGCGACCGCGATGCCGACCGTCGCGAAATAGCCGAAGCCGACGATGCCGGTCTGCACGATCTGCGCGCCGCCGATGCTGCCTTCGATCGCGCGCCACACGTCGAGGCCGAGCAGCACGACCGAGGCGAGCGCCGCGTGGAAGAACGCGGTCTGCGTGCGCAGCAGCCATCCGCTCGCCGCGAGCTGCGGGAACAGCAGGATCGGGATCGGCGCGACCGTGTTGCCGCCCGCGATGATGACCAGCGACAGGAAGAAGATGTCGCCCGCGAGCAGGGCCAGCGCGAGGTGCGGCAAGGCGAGCGGCAACCGCTCCATCTGCACCCACGCGAACGCCGCGAGCCCGAAGATGAAGTAGAGCGCGGTGCCGGTGATGAACGC
>DATBSV010000152.1:0-14141 GCA_036559685.1 Casimicrobiaceae bacterium | reverse complement strand
GCGAACGTGTTCGTGCAGGACGACGGCGCGGTCAAGGTCGCCGACTTCGGCATCGCCCACGTCGACAGCTCGTCGTTGACGCAGGCCGGGCAGGTGATGGGCACGCCGAGCTCGATGTCGCCCGAGCAGATCCTCGGGCTGCCGGTGGACGGTCGTACCGACGTCTTCTCGGCCGGCGTGATTCTCTACCAGTTCGTGACCGGCGAGCGCCCGTTCGGCGGCGTCGCCACCACGACGACGATGCAGAAGGTGCTGAAGGAGGACCCGCTTCCGCCGTCGACGCTGAACGTGCAGCTGCCCGACGCGATGGACGAGGTCGTGCGCAAGGCGCTCGCGAAGAAGCCCGAGGATCGGTACGCGACGGCGGCCGAGTTCGCGTCCGCATTGCGCGAGCTCGCGATGCCGCGCGGCGCTCACCCGCCTGCGGCGCATGCGGCGCCGTCCGCGCCCGCGTACGACGGTGAGGCGACCGTCGTCGCGACACCGGCGATGCGTGCGGTGCCGCCGCCCGCGGCGTCGCCGCCTGCCGCGCCGCCGCCTCCGCCGCCTGCTGCTGCGGCGAAGCCGCCCGGCGCTCCACGCGCGGGCGGCACGACGATCGTGGCGGCGCGCTCGAACGTGCCAATCATCGCGATCGCGGTCGGTGTCCTCGCGCTGGCGCTCGCGCTGGGGCTCATCTGGTACATGCAGCAGTCGGCGACCAACGCGGGCAAGATCGCGGCGGCGACGCCTCCCGTCGGACCGACCGTCGCTGCGGTCGCGCCGCTCGCGCCGTCGGTCGCGCCGACGTTGCCGCCGGCGATCGAGCCGGGCAAGGTCGTCATCGCGGCGGCCGGGTGGGCCGACCCGAGCGATCCGCGCTACGCAGGCGACTCATCGAAATGGCAGGCCGACCTGCGTGCCGATGCGCGCGGCCAGCTCGTGGACAAGGCGCTCGGCCTGATCGCGGATCGCCGCTCGCTCGCAAAGCATTACGACGCGGTGAGCGCCCGGCTCGCGCCGCGCAGCCAGGAATTCATCCGCACCGTCGTGCGCGAAAGCGAGCCGGTGATCGGCAAGGACGGCCTCGCGACGATGACCACCGAGGCGGTCGTCGACGTCAAGGCGGTGCAGAAGTCGTTGAACGAGATGACGGCGAACGAGCGCATCGCGCTGATCCGCGCCGGCGGCGACCCGCGCATCTCGATCGCGATCACGTCGCGCGACGCCGACGCGCCGGGCGCGGCGCCGCAGCGCTCGCCGGTCGCCGAGAACCTGCTCAAGGCTCGCATCGGATCGTTCGGGTTCCGCACGTGGAGCGACGACGGCACCGCGCAGCCCGCGGACATCGCGGTCACCGGCGAGGTTTCGATCCGGCGCTTGTCGACGCGCCTGCCGGCATCCGGCCTGGTCGTCACGAAATACGCGCTGACGTCGTGGACGATCAAGGCGGTCGACCGCGCGAGCGGCGAGGAGATCTACCACGACACGACGCTGCCGACCGGCGCGACGTCGTGGGCAAGCGAGGAGGAGGCGGTCAAAGCGATCGGCGCGAAGCTCGCCGATGCGTTCACGCGCGAGTTCTTCCTGAAGCACGTCAACCCGACGAGCCGGCACGTCGCGCTCGTCGTCGAGGGACTGACCGACGGCAAGCTCGCCAGCCTCGTCGAGCGCGAGCTGGTTGGACTCCCGGCCGTCATCGCGGTGCGCCCGCGCATCAACGCATCGCCGCGCACCTACGATCTCGAGCTCGCCGGCGCGGGGCCGGCGGCGGACCTGGTCGCCGGCATCCTCGCGCCGATCAACGCGAAGCTCGGCAAGCGCTGCCTTTCGACAGGTGCCGCGACCGGCGACGAGGTGCGCGTGCGCTTCGACGCGTCGTGCGACGCCGCCGACGCGATCACGCGCCTCGAGACGCTGCCGCCCGCCGGCCTCTACGGTGCGCCGCCGGCGCGTCAAAAGGCAGTCATCCGCTCGCCCGAAACGCTGCGCAAGCTTACCGTCTAGCGCGATGTCGTTGCGGGCGGCCCACGTCACGCTGCCGCCGCGCGGCTACCTCGCCGACAACGTGCTGCACTTCGTGCGCGTGCTGCGCGGCGCCGGGATGCCGGTCGGGCCGGCGAAGGTGATCGACGCGCTCGCGGCCGTCGAGGCGGTCGGCGTCGCGCACCGCGGCGACTTCCGCGAGGCGCTCGCCGCGGTGCTGTGCTCGCGGCGCGACCACCTCGAGCTGTTCGAGCAGGCGTTCGAGCTGTTCTGGCGCGATCCCAAGCTGCTGGAGCGCATGGCCGCCGCGCTGCTGCCGCGCGCGAAAGGTCGCGCCGGCGCGGAGCAGGGGCCGCAAGTCCCCGCGCGCCTCGCCGAGGCGATGACGGCGCCGAAGCAGGCGCCCGCGCGCGACGACGACGACGAGACCGAGCTCGACGCCGCCTTCACGTTCTCACCCCGCGAGGTCCTGCAGACGCACGACTTCGCGACGATGACCGCCGCCGAGCTTGCGCAAGTCAAGCACATGATCGCGCGGCTGCGCCTGCCCCTGCCCGAGGTCCCGATGCGCCGCACGCGTCCCGACGACCGCGGCGCGCGTGTCGACCTCCGCGCGACGCTGCGTCGCTCGATGGGCGCCGCGGGGGCGGCTGCGCCGCTCGCGTTTCGCGCACGCACGTGGCGCACGCCGCCGCTCGTGGTGCTGTGCGACATCTCGGGATCGATGGACCGCTACACGCGGATGATGCTGCACTTCCTGCATGCGATCACCAACGACCGTCACCGTGTGCACGTGCTGCTGTTCGGCACGCGGCTCACCAACGTCACGCGGCACCTGAAGCACCGCGACGTCGACGTCGCGCTCGCGAAGGTCGCGAGCGCGGTGGCCGATTGGGCCGGCGGCACGCGTATCGGCGCGTCGCTCGCCGAGTTCAATCGCCGCTGGTCGCGGCGGCTGCTCGCGCAGAACGCGGTCGTGCTGTTGATCAGCGACGGGTTGGACGCGGAGGCGGGCGCCGGGCTTGACCTCGAGATGGAGCGGCTCGCCAAGTCGTGCCGGCGGCTCGTGTGGCTGAACCCGCTGTTGCGCTA
Organism: Casimicrobiaceae bacterium; assembly: GCA_036559685.1. Classification (GTDB taxonomy): domain Bacteria; phylum Pseudomonadota; class Gammaproteobacteria; order Burkholderiales; family Casimicrobiaceae; genus VBCG01. The sequence goes on along the minus strand of DATBSV010000152.1, from coordinate 11,084 downwards.
CGCCGACTTCGAGGCGCGCCCTGCGGGCATCCGCGCGATGCTGCCGTGGGTCGACGACTTCCTGCCGGTCCACAACCTGGCGTCCCTCGAGGCGCTCGCACGGACGCTGTCCGGGAGCGGGGCGAGCGGCGTCGGGCCCAGTCCGGGCCGTCGGTATCTCGAGGCATTAGGGCCGGCGGGGCGCCGGCTGAGGGGCAGGGTCGGCCGGACCGGCCGCTAGGACAGGTCGAAGGCGACGTGGCCGCGGCCGGCCATCGCGACGCGCTCGAGGTCGGCGGTCGAGCGCTCGTGGGCGCCGCGCAACGTCAGCGTCGTGCCGCGCTCGGCCGCCTGTTGCGCCAATGCGATCAAGTCAGCAAGCGGCAGCGACGCGCTGACGACGACGCTGGCGCCGAGGCGTAGCAGCGACTGGGCGACGCGGACGTCGCGCGTGTCGCGATTTGCGTGGGTGTCGGTATCCATGGTCATCGGCTAAAGTAGCATGGACCGTGCCGGTCCCCGGCCGACTCCCGGCCGACTATTCGCCTCGCTCGATGGAACTCGCCAACACCCGCGTCGTCCCGGCGCCCCCCGACCGCGTCTGGGCCGCGCTCAACGACCCGGACGTCCTGAAGGCCTGCATCCCGGGGTGCGAAAGCTTCGAGCTTGCCCCCGACGGCAGCTACGCGACGACGGTCGCCGCGCGCGTCGGACCGGTCTCGGCGCGCTTCAGCGGGCGCGTCGAGCTGGCCGATGTCGATCCCCCGCTCGGGTACACCATCCGGTTCTCCGGCCAGGGCGGCGCGGCCGGGTTCGCGAACGGCGAGGCGAAGGTCCAACTCGCGCCGGCCGACGGCGGTACGGCGCTCTCGTACACGGCCAGCGCCCAGGTCGGGGGCAAGATCGCGCAGATCGGCTCGCGCCTGATCGACGGCGCGGCGGCGAAGCTCGCCGACGAATTCTTCGCGGCCTTTGCGCAGCGGCTCGCGCCTGCGGAACCCCCGGTCGCCGGCGCTGCCCAACCGATGAGTGCTGCCCCGCCGGGCGCGCCGCGCTCGTGGGTGCGCTGGGCGGCCGTCGCGGGCATCATCGTGCTGCTCGGCTGGCTCGCCGCCAGGGGCAGCTTCCGTTTCTAGCCGGACCTCGACCATGGACAGCGTCGACCTCGAATGCCTTAAGCGCAGCGCCGAGTGGATCGAGGCGGGGCGCCGCGTGCTGCTCGTCACCGTCGTCAAGACCTGGGGCAGCTCGCCGCGCCCCGAAGGGGCGATGCTGGCGGTGCGCGACGACGGCCACGTCGTCGGGTCGGTGTCGGGCGGCTGCATCGAGGACGACATCATCGACCGCGTGCGTCGCGAAGGCATGACGGCGCAGCGCTGCGAGGCGGTCACCTACGGCGTATCGGCCGACGAGGCGCGACGCTTCGGCCTGCCGTGCGGCGGGACGATCCGCCTCGTGCTCGAGCCCCTGTCGCGCGAGTCCGGCATCCTCGCGCTGGTGCGCGAGATCGAGGCCGGCCACCTGGTGTTGCGCAAGCTCGACCTCGGGAGCGGCTTTGCGACGTTGCACCCGGCGCCCGCGAGCGCCGTGCTCGCGTTCGACGACAGGACGCTGACGACGGTGCACGGACCGCGCTACCGGATGCTCGTGATCGGCGCGTCGCAGCTCTCGAAATACCTCGCGCAGATCGCGGTCGGCCTCGACTACCAGGTGACCGTGTGCGATCCGCGCGAGGAGTACACCGAGACCTGGGACATCCCCGGCGTCACGCTCGTGCGCACGATGCCCGACGACACGGTGCGTGCGATGAAGCTCGACGAGCGCTGCGCCGTCGTCGCGCTCACGCACGATCCCAAGCTCGACGACCTCGCGCTGATGGAGGCGTTGAAGTCGAAGGCGTTCTACGTCGGCGCGCTCGGATCGCGCGCCAACAACGACAAGCGGCGCGACCGGCTCGTCGAGTTCGACGTGACGGCCGACGAGATCGCGCGGCTGCACGGGCCGATCGGCCTGTACATCGGCAGCCGCACGCCGCCCGAGATCGCGATCTCGATCCTCGCCGAGATCACGGCCGTCAAGAACGGGGTTCCCGCCGAGGAACGCATCAACGTGGCGATCGCCAAGGCGAAACGCAGCGCCTCGGTCGCCTGTCCGACCACGGAGGCAACATGAAAGCTCGACTCGCAGGTTGCATCGCTGCTGCACTCATCCTGGCCGCGCCGCTGGCGCAGGCGCAGTCGGTCGACGTCGCTCCGGTCCGCATCAGCCAGGATGCACGGTTGACGCCCGGGCAGCGCGAGCGGTTGCAGAGCTACGCCGACAAGGGCGGCGAGGCGCTGCGCCGCTTCGTGTGGCGCACGCGGATGATCTACAACTGGTCGCTCAACGACCTGGTGACGCCGCTCGCCTGAGCGTTACGTCGCCGTAGTACGCGAGCGCCCGCTCGCCGGTGTCGTCGGCGTCGGTCATCAGCGCGACGCCGGCGACCGGCGGCGGCTCCTCGCCGAACGCCACGCGGTAGTCGGCCAGCACGTCGCGCTCGTAGTCGAGCCAGCGGCCCACACGCGCGGTCCCGCTCTCGACGACGATCATTCGCACGCGCCGCTCGTAGGGATTGGGCACGACCGTGCCGACCGGCGCGCGCGCATCCCAGATGTAGTTGAGACCGGCGTGCGGCGGGTACTCGCCGAGCCACAGGCGGATCAGCTCGTAGCGCACCCGCTCCAACGCGCCAAGGCGCTCGGGCGTGTAGCGGAACGCCACGTAGATGCGCGCCGGGTAATCGTCGCCGGCCTTGCGCATCACGTCGCCGCCCTGGATCGGTCGATCGACCTTCCAGCGCCAGCCCAGTCGGTTCCAATCGTGCGCGGGCAGGTCGACCTTGGCGATCAACCCCGACGCCGATGCGTCGGCCTCGGCGCGCAGGACCACACCCGCCTCGGGATCGCGCACCAGCGCGTACGACGTATGCCGCGTGATGTGCGGGAAACTGAGCGGGCTCCAGCCTGCTGGGAGCGGGCCACCGGGCGTGGCCGTCGAGAACCGCGGGATCGGCGCGGCGTCCTGCGCGAGGATCACGGGCGCGGGCGCGAGCGCGAAGGCGACGAGCGCGGCGGCCGCGCGGGAGATCCTCATCGCGCGCTGTCGACCGGCGCCTCGATGCGTTGCGGGCGCGGATCGAACGACACGTTGCGGCACACCTCGTCGTAGCGACGCATCAGGTCGCCGCGATCGGCGCCGCCGAGGTTGACGATCGCGTAGCGGTAGCTCCCGAGCCAGCGCATCTCGCGCCAGCGCGACTGGCCGTGCTTGATGAACGTCTGCAGGTGCGCGTCCGGATGCTTCGACTTGAGCCATTCGATGCCGGCGCGCTCGGGGGCGATCTTCACCGCCCCGTCGAACTCGCGGAACACGAAGCTCGCGGCCGCGCCGTAGCGGCCGGCGCGGCGCCGCCATGCCGGCGCCTGCCCGGTCGCGAGCCCGACGACGACCTCGTACGGATTGGCGCCGTCGACCTTCTCGTAGAGGTCGCCGAATTGCGCCGCGAAGCGCGGATTGATCTCGATCACGCGGATGCTGCCGTCGGACGGGCGCCAGAACAGCTCGACGTTGAACGCGCCGTGGTCGAATCCGACCGCGCGCATCGCATCGATCGCGACCTGCGCGAGGCGCGCTTGCACGTCGTCGGCCAGCCGGCTCGGGTACTCGAAGCGCAGGAACGCCGTGGTGCCCGGGTGCATCACCGAATCGACGACGCCGAACAGGTTGGGCGTGCCGCGCTCGAACCAGCCGTCGACGTTGACCTGGATGCCGTCGAGCAGGCCCTCCGCAAGCATCGCCTCGGCGGGAACCTCGAACTCCGGCCATTCGCGCAACAGGTCGCCGAACGGGCGCACGAGGCGGCGGATGATGTGGCGCTCCCAGCGGCGGAACGTCAGGTGCCGATTGAGCTCGTCGACCGAGTCGACGCGGCGGGCGAGCACCGAGTATGCGGCCTTGACCGGCTTGACGAAGCACGGGAACGGCACCGGCATGTCGGCGTCGCGCACGCGCGTGTCCGCGAAGGTCTGCGGCAGCACGCCGAACGGCGGCGACACGCCCGGGCACGCTTCGTCGAGCCGGCGGCGCGCGTAGTACTTGTGCTGCGCGAGCGCGATCGCGCGCGGGTTGGCGCCGGGCAGTCCGGCGCGGCGCGCGACCAGCGCGGCGATCAGCGCGCCGTACTGCTCGTGCGTCGACACGACGCCGACGATGCCGCGCTTGCGCACGAGCTGCGCCATGCGGTCGACGAAGCGCCGCGCGTCGAACCACAGGATCGCCGCGTTCTCGGGGAAGCGGAACAGGTCGAACCCTTCGGTGAGGACGTCGTAGCGTTCGCGCAACGGCGCGGCTACGCGCATCGCGATCTCGTCCCAGCCTTCGGGGAACAGCCAGAGAAGCGCCGGCTTCATACGGGTGGGTGCATCCGCGCCCGCCGGGCCGCCCCAAGGGCGCGGGCCCCCTCGGGGGGAGGCGCGCGCAGCGCGCTTCGGGGGGATGTCACCTTCCAGCGCGCGAGGTCGTCCTCGGTGTCGACGTCCCACAACGTCGTGAGCTCGGCCCAGCGCGCGCCGGCGCGCTCGAGCGCCTTGCGCGTGTCCGGCATCACCCGCGCGGTGCTCCATGCGATGCCGCTGAACAGGTCGAGGTCGCGCGTCAGCCCGATCAACGCGTACCCGCCGTCCTCGACCGGCCCCAGCACCGCGGCGCGCGTCTCGAGCACCTCGGACGCCGAGGCCAGGTAGCCGACGTCGATGGCCGGGCAATCGGTGCCGATCAGGATCGGGACGGCGCCGCGGCCGAGCCCGTCGCGCAAGGCGCCGCGCATGCGCTCGCCGAGGCCGGCGCCGACTTGCGCGTGCAGCGTCGCGCCGCTGCGGCGCGCCCACGCCACGAGCGCGGGATGCGTCGTGTCGGGAGCGCACCACAGCTCGATCGCCGACACGACGCCACGCCGGCGCGCTTCGGCCGCGACGCCAAGGGTGTGCTCGACGAGCGCCCGATAGGCGTCGAGGGCCGCCTGCTCGCCGAGCGTGCGCGCGAGACGCGTCTTCACCTGCCCGGGCTCGGGCGCCTTCGCGAAAACCTGCAGGACGCGGCGGGGCGCGGCGGACAGGCCGTAGCGGCGCGCGAGCGTCCCGGCGTCCACGCCTAGCCGCCACGCGGTGCGCAGCTTCCACATCAATGCGATCGTCCGCAATGGGCCATCGCGATCCCAGCGGCGGCCCGACGTACGGACGCGCTCGCGCAGGCACGCGGGGCGGCCGCCGCGGCGCTTGAGCAGGCTCGAGAGCTCGATGTCTTCCATCAGCGCGATCGGCGGAAAGCCGCCGACGGACGCAAACAGCGCGCGCTCGACGAACATTCCCTGGTCGCCGGTGGCGATGCCGGTCAGGCGCGATCGCAGGTTCATCGCTGCGGCGATCATCGGCAGCCAGCGCGAGCGCCCGTCGATCGCGACGTCGAAGCGCCCCCAGCGCCGACCGGTCGCGATCGCGCGGACGACCACGATGTCGGCGTCTGGCGGCAGCCGCGTGTCGGCGTGAAGGAACAGGAGCACCTCGTTCCGGGCGATCGCCGCGCCGGCATTCATCTGCGATGCGCGCCCGCGCGCCGCGCCGACGACGCGGTCGGCGAGCGGCCGGGCGCGCGCGACCGTGTCGTCCTGACTGCCGCCGTCGACGACGATCACCTCGTGACCGGCCGCGCGCAGCGGCGCAAGGGCGGACAGCGTCGCCGCGATGCCGGTCGCTTCGTCGAGCACGGGAACGACAATCGAGAGACGCGGCGTGCTCATCGGACGTCCGCGAAGAACGATGGCGGCAGGCGCCAGCCGAACGTGTGGCACACGAGAATCGCGAGCACGAGCGCAAAGCTGCGCCACACGCCCAGCGCGACGAACTTGCGCGCGCTGGTGACGACGACCTGCGGGACGAATGCCGGCGACCCGACCGCGCGCAGCTTCTGCGACAGGTCGATGTCCTCGACGCGCGTCGGCGGAAAGCCGCCTGCGCGTTCGAAGGCCTCGCGCGCAACGAATATCGCCTGGTCGCCGTAGTAGGTCCTGACCATCGCGCAGCGCAGGTTGTGCAACCACGAGATCGCGGCGAGACGCCAGTCGTGGCCGTCGAAGCGGTGGTGGAAGCCGCCGTACACGAAGCCAGGTGCCCGTGCGGCGGCCGCGATGGCGCGAAGCCCGTCCTCGGGCAGCAGCGTGTCCGCGTGCAGGAACAGGATCGTCGGGGCGAGCGTCGCCGCGGCGCCCGCGTTCATCTGCGAGGCGCGCCCGCGCGGCGCGTCGACGACGCGAACGCCGTAGCGTGCGAAGACGTCGCGGCTCGCGTCCCGGCTGCCCGCGTCGACAGCGACGACTTCGGTGCGCGGCGCGTCATCGCCGCGGCGCGCGCGCTCGAGCGCCGCGAGCGTGGCCGGAAGCGCCGCCGCCTCGTCGAGGAACGGGATGACCACGGCGATCGCGGGGACGACGCTGCTCATCGGCGCGGAGGCGTCCCGTTGAGGTTCCAGTCGTAGTCGATGTACTGGATCCTGTAGCCGTCCTGCGCGAGGTCCTTCGCGACTTCGGCGTCGGCGACGTAGCGCGCGATGTACTTCTGCACCGAGCCCGCGCCCTGGAAGTCCTCCTCGAACCACTTGAAGATCTCGGACAGGTGCGCGGTCTTCGTTGCCTTGTCGAAGCGGTTGCGGAACGGGTCGTTGACGAACTGGCGCGCCTGGTCGTCGAGCTGCGCATCGAGCTTGGCCGCCGCGTACGCCTCGGACCGCAGGAAGGGGCACGATTTCGACGCGCAGATGATCGCGAAATGGATGCGCGGGTCGCCGAGCGGCCGCAGCACCTTGTGCTCGAGGTCGTAGAGCGAGATCTTGCGCCCGTCGAGCGGCCAGTCCTGCAGCTTGAAGTAGCGCACGCGGCCGAGCGTCGACGACGGCGAGAGGCCGTCGAGGATCCCCTGGATCGCCAGCGCGTTGTACGCGTTGATGTTGTACGCGAGCTGGTCGGCCTTGGCCGGGAGTGGAACGACCTTCGCGAGGTCCGCGACGTACGCCTTGAACGGGGCGCTGTCCTGGAAACCCGGGTAGTTGACCGTGCCCTTGGCGACGTTGGCGCGCAGCAGCGTATCGAACGGCGCGTGGTCGATGCCTTGCGCGAAGGCCGCGGTGAGCGCGAGCAATGCGATCGGTAGGGTCATGGGATCTCTCCGGGCCTCAGGTTGCCTTGGCGCTCTTGCGCTCGTTCCAGTAGCGCAGCGCGACCGGGACGAGCGCGAACGCCCCGAGCAGCGCGAACGCGCCGAGCGTCTCGCCGGAGACGAGCCCGCTGAGCGAGTCGATGCGGCTGAGCGATTGCCCCAGGTTCACGAACACGAACGTGCCCGGGATGACGCCGAGGAACGTGCCGATCGCGTACGTGCGCAACGGGATCGACGTGAATGCCGGCGCGAGGTTGACCAGGAAGAACGGAAAGACCGGGACGAGGCGCAGGAACAAGAGGTAGCTCAACGCGTTCTTCGTGAAGCCCGCGTTGATCTTCTCGCCGAGCGCGCCCAGCCGCTTGCGCGCGGCGTCGGCGAAGATGTAGCGCGCGGCCAGGAACACGATCGTCGCGCCGACCGTCGCCGCGAGGACGACCAGCACGGTGCCGACCCAGCGGCCGAAGATGAAGCCCATCGTCAGCGACATCAGGAGGCCGCCCGGGAGGCTGAACGCGACGACGCCGACGTAGACGAGGAACGCGATCGCCAGCGCGGCGACGTAGTGGCTCTCGGTGAACGCGAGGAGCTTGTCGCGGTTCGCCTTGATCGACTCGAGCGAAACGTAGTCCTGGCCGCCGAGCGCGAAGAAGGCGACGACGACGCCGACGAACAGCACCAGGAGCGCGATCTTGAGCACCGTCACGCTCCCTGCAGGCCGAAGACCCGCTTGATCCACGCCTTCGACGTCGGCGTGAGGCCTTCCTTGAGCCGCTGGTCGGCGACGCGGCGGTTGATCGACGCGAGCGTCGGGTAGGTGTGGATCGACGCGGAGATGTCGCCTGCCTTCATGCCTTTCGAGACCGCGAGCACGTATTCGGCGATGAGCTCGCCCGCGTGCGGGCCGACGATCGCCGCGCCGAGGATGCGGCCGGACGGATCGGTGACGAGCTTCGCGAACCCCTCGGTCTCGCCTTCCGCGCGCGCCCGGTCGATCTCGTCGAACCCGAAGCGGTAGACCTTGTGCGCGATCCCCTGCTGCTTCGCTTCGTCCTCCGACGGCCCGACGCGCGCGAGCTCGGGATCGGTGTAGGTGCACCACGGCACGACTTTCGAAGGCTTGGTCCAGAACAGCTTGAAGATCGCCTGGCGCAACACGATGCCGGCGTGATGCTCGGCGACGTGGGTGAACTGGTAGCCGCCGGCGACGTCGCCGACGACGTAGATGCGCGGATTGGTCGTGCGCAGCCGCGCGTCGGACACGATGCGGCCCTTGTCGAGCTGCACGCCCGCGACGTCGAGCGCGAGCGTCTCGATGTTCGCCTTGCGCCCGGCGGCGACCAGCACGTGCGTCGCCTGGATCGGCCGCTCGACGCCGTCCTTGCCCTTGACCATGACGCGGACGTCGCCGCGTGGACCCTCGACTCTTGCGATCGACGACTCGAAGTGGAATCGCACGCCTTCCTCGAGCATCCGCCGGTAGACGACGTCCGCCATGTCGACGTCTTCGCGCGGCAGGATGCGCGGCGCGATGTCGACGACGGTGACGTCGCTGCCCAGGCGCCGGAACGCCTGCGCCATCTCGCTGCCGATCGGGCCGCCGCCGATGACGACCAGGTGTCCGACGTCCTCGCGCAGGTCGAACAGCGTCTCGTTGGTAAGCGCGCCGGCTTCGGCGAGGCCGGGGATCGGAAGCATCGCCGGGCGCGAGCCGGTCGCGATCACGAATGTCTTCGCGGTCAGGCGCCGGCCGTCGACCTCGAACGCGTCGGGCGCGACGAACTTGCCGTCGCCGAGGGTCACGTCCACGCCGAGCGAGCGGAAGCGCTCGGGGCTGTCGTTCGGCTCGATGCCGCGGATCACGCCGGCGACGCGCTCCATGACATCGGCCAGGCGCGGCGAGGGCGCGTGCGGCGGGATCGCCCAACGGTCGGCGTGGCGCATCGCGTGCGCGACGTGGGCCGACTTGATCAGCGTCTTCGACGGCACGCAGCCGTACCACAGGCAGTCGCCGCCCATCTTGTGCTTCTCGACCAGCGCGACCTTCGCGCCGAGCGACGCGCCACCCGCGGCGACGACCAGCCCGCCGGCCCCGCCGCCGATCACCACGATGTCGAACTCGGGTCGTGCCACCAGACTCCCCCTCGGACGGAATACGTCGAGTTTACCGAGTCGGATGCACCGCAGCCCCCCGAGGCCCCCGGCTAGTGGAAATCCCGCGACCGGGTGGGCAGCTCGCCCAGCATCGGCGTGAGGTCGACCAGGCGTCCCGCGATCAGGTGGACGACGTCGCCCTCGCGCTCGACGGTCCCGTAGACGGCCATCAGGCGCGAGCCGAGCAGCTCGCGGCGCTGGCGGTCCGAGAGGTCGCGCCAGACGATCACGTTGGTGACGCCGGTCTCGTCCTCGAGCGTGACGAACACGACGCCGCTTTGCGTGTCGGGGCGCTGGCGGCCGATCACGATGCCCGCGGTGCGCGCGAGGCGCCCGTGCGGCGTGCGCAGCACGTCGGCCGCGGTCTTGAGGCGCCGCTTGGCGAGCTGGTCGCGCAGGAGCGCGACCGGGTGACGGCGCAGGGTGAGGCCGATGCGCCGGTAGTCGGCGACGACGTCCTCGCCCTCGGTCGGCGCGTCGAGCAGCGGCGCGGCCTCGTCGAAGCGGCCGTCCGCGAGCACTCCCGGAGGCTTCTCGGCGCCGGCGACGTCCCACACCGCGGCGTGGCGATGGCCGGCGAGCGACGCGAGCGCGTCGGCGTCGGCGAGCGCCTCGAGGTCGCGGCGGTCGAGCGCCGCGCGGCGCGCAAGGTCGGCGACGTCGTCGAACGGCCGCGCCGCGCGCGCCGCCTCGATGCGTTGCGCGCCGGCTTCGGTGAGCCCGCTCACCATGCGCAGGCCCAGGCGCAGCGCAGGGCCGTCGGCGCCCCATTGCGGGAACGTCACGGCTGATATTTCGCCGGAGCTTGTGGGTCCGGCTTCAGCCGGACGGTTTTCCTTCGGTTCGAGATGACAATCCCATCCGCTGACCGCGACATCCGGCGGCCGCACGACGACGCCGTGGCGGCGCGCGTCGGCGACGAGTTGCGCAGGCGCGTAGAAGCCCATCGGCAACGAGTTGAGGAGCGCGGCGGTGAACGCGGCCGGGTGGTAGCGCTTGAGCCACGACGACACGTAGACGAGCAGCGAGAACGACGCCGAATGCGATTCGGGAAAGCCGTACTCGCCGAAGCCCAGGATCTGCTGGTAGATCTGGCGCGCGAACGACTCGTGGTAGCCGCGCTTCGCCATGCCGGCGATCAGCCGTTCCTCGAACTTCTCGAGGCCGCCCTTGCGGCGCCACGCGGCCATCGAGCGGCGCAACTGATCGGCCTCGCCCGGCGTGAATCCCGCCGCGACGATCGCGAGCTGCATCACCTGCTCCTGGAAGATCGGCACGCCGAGCGTGCGCTCGAGCACCGCCTTGACCGCCGCGCTCGGGTAGGTCACCGGCTCGAGGCCCTGGCGGCGCTTCAGGTAGGGATGCACCATGCCGCCCTGGATCGGCCCGGGCCGCACGATCGCGACCTCGATCACGAGATCGTAGAAGTTCGCGGGCCTCAAGCGCGGCAGCATCGACATCTGCGCGCGCGACTCGATCTGGAACACGCCGATCGTGTCGGCGCGCTGGATCATCGCGTAGACCGCGGGATCCTCGGCCGGGATGTCCTGCATACGTAACGGTTTTGCCATCATCCGGCCGATCATGTCGAGGCAGCGGCGGATCGCCGAGAGCATGCCGAGCGCGAGGCAGTCGACCTTCAGCAGCCCCATCGCGTCGAGATCGTCCTTGTCCCACTGGATGACGGTGCGATCGGCCATCGCC
>DATBSV010000151.1:0-3257 GCA_036559685.1 Casimicrobiaceae bacterium | reverse complement strand
CCCACCGCGGTCCTCGGCACGACGTCGGCGTTGCTGCTGATCGTCGGTGTCGTCGTCGGCGCGGGCATCTTCAAGGCGCCGTCGCTCGTCGCCGGCATGACCGGCAGCCCGGCGTGGATGTTCGCCGCGTGGATCCTCGGCGGCGCGATCTCGATCGTCGGCGCGCTCTGTTACGCGGAGCTCGCGACCGCCTGGCCGCACGCCGGCGGCGACTACCACTTCCTGAGGCGCGCGTACGGCGCGAACATCTCGTTCCTCTACGCGTGGGCACGCTACTCGGTCATCGCGACCGGGTCGATCGCGCTGCTCGCGTTCGTCTTCGGCGACTACGTGCAACAGGTCTTTCCGCTCGGCGCGCACGGCGCCGCGCTGTGGGCGGCGATCGTGATCCTCGCGATGTGGGCGGTCAACGCATTCGGCCTGCGCGTGGGCGCCTCGGCGCAGGGATGGCTGACCGCGCTCGAGGTCGGCGGCCTGCTGCTGCTCGTCGTCGCGGCGCTCATGATCGGTGGCGCGAGCCCGCCCGCCGTTGCGACCACCGCGGCGCCGGTCGCAACGCCGTCGCCCGGCGCGTTCGGCCTCGCGATGGTGTTCGTGCTGCTGACCTACGGCGGCTGGAACGAGGCGGCCTACATCAGCGCCGAGGTGCGCGAGCGGCGCTCGATCGTTCGCGCGCTGGTGCTGTCGATCGTGCTGATCACCGCGCTCTACCTCCTCGTGAACTGGGCGTACCTCAGCGGCCTCGGCTTCGAACGGATGGCGAAGTCGGACGCGGTCGCCGCCGACCTGATGCGCGCCGCGTTCGGCCCGGTCGGCGACACAGTGATCTCGCTGCTGGTGGCGGTCGCGGCGATCACGTCGATCAACGCGACGATGATCGTCGGTGCGCGCACGCACTACGCGGCCGGGCGCGACTGGCCGGCGCTCCGTGCGCTGGCGCTCTGGGATGCGCGCGGCACGCCCGCCCGTGCGATGCGGCTGCAGAACCTGACCGCGCTCGCGCTCGTGGCGCTCGGCGCGGCGCTCGGCGGCGGCTTTCGCGCGATGGTCGAGTTCACCGCGCCGGTGTTCTGGCTGTTCTTCCTGCTGGTCGGGATCGCCTTGTTCGTGCTGCGCGTGCGCGAGCCCGGTCGCGAGCGGCCCTTCAAGGTGCCGCTGTATCCGGTGCTGCCCGCCCTCTTCTGCCTGAGCTGCGCCTACATGCTGTGGTCGAGCCTGTCGTTCGTGTCGTCGCAGTCGCTCGGCGGCATGAACGCGGCGTGGATCGGCGTGGCCGTGCTCGCGCTTGGCGCGGTGCTGCTCGCCGTGGTGCGCCACCGCTCACGCCTGAAAGGAACGCCATGACGACACGCCGCGACTTCGTCCTTTTCGCCGGCTCGCTGCTCGCGACGCCGCTCGCCCGCGCCCAGGAAGGCGGCGGGCAGGTCCTCGACGTGCCCTACGTACCGACGCCGCCCGAGGTCGTTGCGAAAATGCTCGAGATGGGAGGCGTCCGCAGCAGCGACGTGGTCTACGACCTGGGCTGCGGCGACGGGCGCATCGTGATCGCCGCCGCGAAGGAGCGCGGCGCGCGGGGCGTCGGCATCGACATCGACCCCGAGCGCATCGACGAGGCGCGCGCCAACGCGCGCGAGGCCCGGGTCACCGAGCGCGTGCAATTCCGCGTCGGCGACCTGTTCAAGAGCAATTTCGCCGAGGCGACGGTCGTGACGCTCTACCTTTTGCCGGTGATCAACCAGCGACTGCGGCCGCAGCTTTGGCGCCAGCTCGCCGTCGGCACGCGTGTCGTGTCGCACGAGTTCGACATGGGCGAGATGTGGCCGGCCGAGCGGATCGAGACGGTCGGCACGCGGCGCGTGCTGTCGTGGACGATCAAGCCCGAGCACAAGAAAGCTTAGGCTCCCAGCGAGCGCGCGATGAACGCGCCGACCTTACGCAGCTCGTCCTGGTTGGCCGAGTGCTCCATCCGGTAGGCGTGCCACTCGACCTTCCAGCCGTTCGCCTCGAGGATGCGGCACGACGCCTCGGCCCAGTCGAAGCGGATGACCGGGTCCTCGGTCCCGTGCGCCATGAAGACCGGCACGTCGCGGTTCGCTTCCGACGCCTCGCGCGGAAGCGACTCCGGATCGACGACATAGGTCGACAGGCCGACGATGCCGCCGAGACGCTCGGCATGGCGCAGGCCCGCGTAGATCGCGATCACGCCGCCCTGCGAGAAGCCTGCGAGCACGATACGGTTTGCCTTGACGCCTCGCGCGCGCTCCGCGGCGACGAGCGCCTCGATGCGCTCGCTCGAGGTGCGCACGCCGGAAATGTCGGCGCGCGCGTTGACGTCGGCGGCACGCAGGTCGTACCACGCCGGCATCACGTAGCCCTGGTTGATCGTCACCGGAATCTTCGGCGCGTGCGGGAACAGGAAGCGCACCGCGAGCGATTTCGGCAGCGCCAGCTCGGGCGCGGCCGCCGACCAGCCATGGCCGGTGTCACCAAGGCCGTGCAGCCAGATCACCGAAGCGTCGGGGTTCGGTCCGGTGTCGACGACCACCGCGGGGAGGAGCGCAGCGTTCATGGCGGTGGATTCTACCGGGGCGCGTCGTTACCCCGGCGCGTTACCTGCCGTTACGCCAGCGCGGCGGAAATGTTCCTATAGTGGTCAACGCCCGTCGCCGGGGAGACCGCCATGAAGACCTTGCTGCCTCGAATGGTTGCCGCTGCCGCGCTCACCCTCGCCGGAAGCGCACTCGCGCAGAACTACGACGCGATGATCCGGCAGCAGATGCAGCAGATGAACCAGAACATCGAGCGCGGCAACCAGCAGATCAACCAGATGGTGCAGCAGCGCATGCAGGACCCTCAGGTACGCGCGTCCTACGAGCAGTACCTCTACCAGCAGCGGATGCGCGGCCAGCCCGCGATGGACTACCCGACCTACACCTACAACTACATCTACACGCGCGGTTTCAGCGCCGACGGCACGGCGCATGCGCGCGCCAACGAAGCGAACATCTCCGCCAACGAACGCGCGAAGGTGCAGGACCTGCGCAACGCCGAGGCCCAGCGCGGCATGGCGCAGCAGCAGCAGCGGGACAGCTACTTCGCGAACCAGCAGGAGGCCGGCCGCAGGCTCATGGGGCAAAGCACCTACATCGCGCCCAACGGCTACGCGATGCAGCTGCCCCATACGTGGCAACGCAACACCTACCAGCAGTGGCAGGGCAACACCTATTTCGTCGACCCGGGCGGCAGTTACTTCGTGC
>DATBSV010000150.1:0-2056 GCA_036559685.1 Casimicrobiaceae bacterium | reverse complement strand
GCGACGCCGCTCGACGCGCTCGGCGATCACGTGCACGGCGTCGTGCCTGCCTCCGACGGCACGCTCGTCGTCGGCGAGCAGGTCGGCCATGCGGTGCGCCTCTCGCGTGTCGCGCCCGTCGGCCGCAACGCCGAGCGGCTGCCGCTGCCGCTCGTCGCCGAGTACCGGGTCGCCGGCGCCCACCTCGTCTACTCGCAGCCGCAGCTTTCCGGGCTCACGGTCTGCACGTGGCCGGCGCTCGCGTGCAAACCGCTCGACGTGCCGTTCGACGACGCGACGCGACAGGATTGGACGCTGACCCCAGACGCGCTGTGGCTGGTCGTCGCGTCCGGCGACGGCGCGGCCCTCGCGCGCATCGACCCGGCGACGGGCCGCCAGATCGCGCGCGTCGCGCTCGGCGGTCCCGCGAGCGTCACCGCCGTCGGCGCCGGCCCGGGAGGCGTTCCGCTGTACGTCGCGCGCGAGGAGCGCACGCAGGTCGACCTGATGATCGCGCGCCGCTAGCGCAAGGATCGCCTTGCTGCGCCGCAGCTTGACCGCTAATTAACCGGCTGGTTACATGCGGCTTCGATGCCGCGCGACACGACCCGTCCCGCCGGACCGCCACGCGACGCCGAGGCGAGCCGCGCCCGCATCCTCGCCGCGGCGACCGCCGAGTTCGCGCGCCACGGGCTGTCCGGCGCGCGCGTCGACCGCATCGCGGAACGCGCGAAGGCGAACAAGCGGATGCTGTACTACTACTACGGCGGCAAGGAGACGCTGTTCCTCGCCGTTCTCGAGGCTGCGTACGCGCGCATCCGCGGCGAGGAGCAGAAGCTCGACCTGACCGCGAAGGCGCCCGCCGAGGGCATGCGCGAGCTCGTCACGTTCACCTGGCGGCACTTCATCGCGCATCCCGAGTTCATCTCGCTGCTCAACACCGAGAACCTGCACCGCGCGAAGCACCTGAAGCGCTCGACGCGCATCCGCTCGTTGCACTCTCCGTTGATCGCCACGATATCCGACCTGCTCGCGCGCGGCACGCGCGCGGGCGTGTTCCGCGCCGGCATCGACCCCGTGCAGCTCTACGTGTCGATCGCCGCGCTCGGGTACTTCTACCTTTCCAACGCGTACACGCTCTCCACGATCTTCGGCCGCGACCTGACGGCGCCGAAGGCGAAGGAAGAGCGGGTCGCGCATGTCGTCGACCTGGTCCTCGGCGCGCTCGCGCCGTGAACGAGAACCCAAGGAGGAGCCATGAACCGTAGCAAGCGCACTGTCCTCGCCGCCGGCATCGCGGCGATCGTCTCGCTCGCCGTCGCGTTGCCCGCCGCCGGGCAGGCGACGTGGAAGCCCGACAAGCCGATCACGATCATCGTCCCGTGGGCGGCCGGCGGGTCCACCGACCAGGTGACGCGACTCACCGCGGCCGAGGTCGAGAAGGCGCTCGGCCAGAAGATCGTCGTCGTCAACCAACCGGGCGCGTCGGGGTCGATCGGCACCAAGAACGCGCTCGAAGCGGCGAAGGACGGCTACACCTGGACGTCCGGCGCGGCGAAGGACCTCGGCACCTACAAGGTTCTCGGCATGCTCGACACGACGATCCAGGACTGGGTGCTGTTCCTCAACGTCGCCAACGTGTCGACGTTGTCGGTCAACCCGAGCTCGCCGTACAAGACCGTCAACGAGCTGCTCGACGCGATGCGCGCGAAGCCCGGCCAGATCAGCGTCGCGACCGCGGGCGTGAACTCGAGCGGCCACAGCGCGATGGAGGCGATCGCACGCCAGGCGAACGTCAAGTACAAGCACGTCACGTACGACGGCGGCAACCCGGCGGTCGTCGCGACCGTCGCAGGCGAGACCGACGCGACGACCCAGCTCACCGTCGAGCAGGCCGAGATGATCCGCGGCAAGCGGCTGCGCCCGCTCGCGGTCGTCGGCGACAAGCCGGTCGAGCTCGACGGCTACGGCACGATCGACCCGATCACCAAGTCGATGCCGCAGTTCAAGGAGCCGGCCAACTACTTCGGCATCTTCATCCCGAAGTCGGTGCCGCCGCAGGTGATCGCCACGGTCG
>DATBSV010000149.1:0-2082 GCA_036559685.1 Casimicrobiaceae bacterium | reverse complement strand
GCTCGGCAACATGGGCGAGGACAGCTGGCTCTGGCACATGTACGACACGATCAAGGGCTCCGACTGGCTCGGGGACCAGGACGCGATCGAGCACATGTGCCGGATGGCGCCGAAGGTCGTCTACGAGCTCGAGCACTTCGGGATGCCGTTCGACCGCAACCCCGACGGCACGATCTACCAGCGCCCGTTCGGCGGCCACTCGGCGAACTTCGGCGAGAAGGCCGTGCAGCGCGCGTGCGCCGCGGCCGACCGCACCGGGCACGCGCTGCTGCACACGCTCTACCAGCGCAACGTGCGCGCGCACACGCATTTCTTCGTCGAGTGGATGGCGCTCGACCTGATCCGCGACGCCGACGGCGACGTCCTGGGCGTGATCGCGCTCGAGATGGAGACCGGCGAGGTCCACATCCTGCAGGCGAAGGCGACGATCTTCGCGACCGGCGGCGCCGGTCGCATCTTCGCCGCGTCGACCAACGCATTCATCAACACCGGCGACGGCCTCGGGATGGCGGCGCGCGCGGGCGTGCCGCTCGAGGACATGGAGTTCTGGCAGTTCCACCCGACCGGCGTGGCCGGCGCGGGCGTCCTGATCACCGAGGGCGTGCGCGGCGAGGGCGGCATCCTGCTCAACTGCAACGGCGAGCGCTTCATGGAGCGCTACGCGCCGAACCTCAAGGACCTGGCCTCGCGCGACGTCGTGTCGCGCTCGATGGACCAGGAGATCAAGGAAGGGCGCGGGTGCGGGCCGCACAAGGACTACGTGCTGCTCAAGCTCGACCACCTCGGCCCCGAGGTCATCAACAAGCGCCTGCCGTCGATCCGCGAGATCGCGATCAAGTTCGCGAACGTCGACCCGATCCGCGAGCCGATCCCGGTCGTGCCGACGATCCACTACCAGATGGGCGGCATCCCGACCGACATCCACGGCCAGGTCGTCGCGCCGAGGAACGGCAACCCGAACGCCGCCGTGAACGGCTTCTACGCGATCGGCGAATGCGCGTGCGTGTCGGTTCACGGCGCGAACCGCCTCGGCACCAACTCGCTGCTCGACCTGCTCGTGTTCGGCCGGTCCGCCGGCGACCACATCGTGTCGCGCAACCTCAAGGCCGAGTCGCACAAGGACCTGCCGCGCGACGCCGCCGACCGTGCGCTCGCACGGCTCGCGCGGCTCGACGGCGCGACGTCGGGCGAGTCGGTCAGCGAGGTCGCCGCGACGCTGCGCAAGTCGATGACGACGCATTGCGGCGTGTTCCGCAACGAGGAGCTGCTCGCCGAGGGCGTGAAGCAGGTGATGGAGCTCGCCGAGCGCGCGAAGCGCGTCGCGATCGCGGATCACAGTCGCACGTTCAACACGGCGCGCGTCGAGGCGCTGGAGCTCGACAACCTGATGGAGACGGCGAAGGCGACGATCGTCTCGGCGCACGCGCGGCGCGAGAGCCGCGGCGCGCAGGCGCGCAGCGACTACCCGACGCGCGACGATGCCAACTGGCTCAAGCACACGCTGTGGTACTCGGAAGGCAACCGGCTCGACTACAAGCCGGTCAACATGAAGCCGTTGACGGTCGACGCGTTCCCGCCCAAAGCCCGGACCTACTGATGAAGTTCCGCATTTATCGTTACGACCCCGAGAAGGACGCGAAGCCCTATCTCAAGGACTACGACGTCGCGCTCGACCCGCACGACCGCATGCTGCTCGACGCGCTCATACGCGTGAAGGCAGTCGACGACACGCTGTCGTTCCGGCGCAGCTGCCGCGAAGGCGTGTGCGGCAGCGACGCGATGAACATCAACGGGAAGAACGGCCTCGCGTGCATCACGAACCTGAAGACGCTGAGCGAGCCGGTCGTGTTGAAGCCGCTGCCGGGCCTGCCCGTGATCCGCGACCTGATCGTGGACATGAGCCAGTTCTTCAAGCAGTACCACTCGATCAAGCCCTACCTCGTCAACGACACGCCGCCGCCCGAGAAGGAGCGGCTGCAGTCGCCCGAGGAGCGCGAGGAGCTCGACGGCCTCTACGAGTGCATCCTGTGCGCGTGCTGCTCGACGGCGTGCCCGTCGTTCTGGTGGAACCCCGACAAGTTC
>DATBSV010000148.1:0-1961 GCA_036559685.1 Casimicrobiaceae bacterium | reverse complement strand
TCGGTGCGCAGCACCCCGTCGATCAGCACGGCGCGCATCCCCTCGAATACGTACGACGACGGGATCGCCGCGGCGACCGCCTGTAGCCAGCCGGGCAGCACGCCGATCGGGTAGTAGACGCCCGACACCGGCGCGAACAGGAAGATCGCGGCCCATGCGAGCTCCTCGGCGCCGAGCCCCCAGCGCAGGATCAGCCCCGAGACCGCCAACCCGATCGCCCAGCCGAACGCGATCAGCAGCGTGAAGAACGCGATCAGCGGCAGCCCGAGTGTGAAGATCGAGTAGTCGAACAGGAGCCACGCGAACAGGCACGCGCCGCCGACGCCGATCAGCGTGCGCAGCACCGACAGCGCGACCTGGCCCAGGATGAACTCGGCAAGCGACAACGGCGCGACGAACAGGTTGCCGAGGTTGCGCGAGTAGATCTCCTCGATGAACGTCAGCGACACGCCGAGCTGGCCGCGGAACAGCACGTCCCACAGCAGCACCGCGCCGATGAAGAAGCCCGGCGCGTCGCGCAGGAAGTTGTTGGTCGGCGCGAGGTAGAGCGTCACGAACGCCCAAAGCACCATCGTGACGGTCGGGTAGTACGCCATCGACACGATGCGCGGCCACGACTTGAGGAGCAGGTACGCGTGGCGACGGATCAGCGCGCCGACGCGGCGCGCGGTCGCGCCGGGGCCGGTCTGCGGCTTGAGCGCGACGCCCGCGGCGGAATGGCCACCCCCGACCTCGCGCACTACGTGCGCTTCGGCACCCCCTTGAAAGGGGCGAGCGCCTTGGGGCGGCCCGGCGGCGCTCACGCGGTGATCTCCTGCGACGCGGCGCCCGCGGCGGACTCGTCGAGCCGGCCCCTGGCGACGTCGAGGAACACTTCCTCCATCGTGACGCGGCCATAGCGCGCGAGGAGCTCGCCGGGCGCGCCCTGGTCGACGACGCTGCCTTCACGCAGCATGATCACGTCGTCGCACATGCGCTCGACCTCGAGCATGTTGTGCGACGCCAGCAGCATCGTGCAGCCGGTGCGGTGCTGGTAGTCGCCGAGCCAGGTGCGCACGCGGTCGCCGACGTCGGGATCGAGCGACGCGGTTGGCTCGTCGAGCAGCAGGACCTCGGGGCCGTTGAGCAACGCCTTCGCGAGCAGCACGCGCGTGCGCTGGCCCGCCGACAGGTTGCCGTATGGGCGCTTCAGGATCGCGCCGAGGTCGAACTCCTCGGCGAGCTCGGCGACGCGCCGGCCGGGATCGACCACGCCGTAGAGGTCGGCGAACACGCGCAGGTTCTCGCGCACCGTGAGGCGCCTGGGCAGGTCGACGTAGGGCGACGTGAAGTTCATGCGCGGCAGCGCCGCGAGCCGGTCTCGGCACATGTCGACGCCGAGCACGCGCGCCTCGCCGGCGGTGGGCTCGAGCACGCCGAGCAGCATCGACAGCGTCGTCGTCTTTCCCGCGCCGTTGCCGCCGAGCAGCGCGGTCGTCGTGCCCGCGCGCACCGAGAACGAAATGCCGCGGACCGCCTCGACCGCGCCGTAGCGCTTGACGAGGCGCTCGACGACGATCGCGCCCGCGGGCGCGTGGCCCGTAACGGGGGAAGCGGCAGCGAGCGGTAGCGTCATGGCGCCGCTATTCGCGTCGAGGGCGAGGCGCCACCGCGCCGCAAGGGCGGCTTCCCTTGCAAGCGGCGGCAACGATGCCATCGGCGCGAATAGCAAGCCAGGCGCTGTCGATTCCCCCGTTACGGGCCACTAGCACTGGATCGTGTTGCGGCAGTACTGGTCGAGCTCGCGGACGACCGAGGTCGCGTCGACTGGCGTGCGGCCTTTGCCGCCGTACTCGATGCCCAGCTTGAGCTCGTACTTGGCGAAGAACGCGTCGAACTGCTCGGCGCCGAGCGTGCCCACCGCGTAGAGCTCGTCCGCGGCGCGATCGTGCTCGAGCATGATCGCGGCGAGCGGCTGCGGC
>DATBSV010000147.1:0-10047 GCA_036559685.1 Casimicrobiaceae bacterium | reverse complement strand
CGCTCTGCGGCTCGCTCGACCAGCCTGTAATCGTGTCGAGCGCCTTCGCGCAAGCGGCCGGCGAGGCGCGATCGCGCCTGGTGAGCCTCGGGCGCTATGCGATGAAGGGCGTCGCGAAGCCGCAGGAGATGTTCACGCTCGATCCGGGCTAGGCGTTCGGGATGCCGCGGACGCCGGCCATCTCGATGATCGACAGGAACTCACGCCGCGTGCGGGCGTCCTGCCGGAATGCGCCGACCATGCGGCTCGTGACCATCGACACGCCCGGTTTATGCACGCCGCGCGTCGTCATGCATTGGTGCGCCGCCTCGACCACGACCGCCACGCCGCGCGGCTTCAGGACCTCCTGAAGCGCGTCGGCGATCTGCGCCGTCATCTTTTCCTGGATCTGCAACCGCCGCGCGTAGACCTCGACGAGCCGCGCGAGCTTGCTGATCCCGACGACGCGGCGGTCGGGCAGGTAGCCGATGTGCACCTTGCCGATGATCGGCACCATGTGGTGCTCGCAATGGCTCTCGAAGCGGATGTCGGTCAGCACGATGATCTCGTCGTAGCCGTCGACTTCCTCGAACGTGCGCGCGAGGACGAGCTTCGGGTCGTGCCCGTATCCGGCGAAGAATTCCTCGTAGCTGCGCACGACGCGCGACGGCGTCTCGATCAGCCCCTCGCGCTTGGGATCGTCACCGGCCCAGCGGATCAGCGTGCGGACGGCCTCTTCGGCGGATTCTCGCGACGGGCGGGCGACGGGTGCCGACGATTTCACCCTCCGGGCGGACTTTCGGGCGGGCCGTTTGGCTGAACTGGGCATGCGAGCGCTCCGGGGAAGTCGATACGACGATGGATGCCGCGGGTACGCCGCGCGTTCCCGCAAGGGTAGCGCACGCGGCGCCGTGCCCGGTCGCTCGGGTAAAATCCGCTCCGACGGAGAGGTGGATGAGCGGTTTAAGTCACACGCCTGGAAAGCGTGCGTAGGCTAACCCCTACCGCGGGTTCGAATCCCGCCCTCTCCGCCAGATTTGCTTCCCGCCGCGTCCGACATCGTTCTCTCGTCCCGCCTACTCTTCCCCGCCTCGTGCGAGCTCCGGGAACGTCCATTCGGCGAGCTTGTGTCCCTCGCGCTCGAGCTTTTCCCGCGCTCCATGGATGACCGTTTCGAGCGTGCCCCGGTCGGCGGCTTGATCCTCGGTCAGGTGCGCGTCAATCAGCTTTCGATCGCCGTCGTATACCGCGAAGAAGAGCTTCACCTTGGAGTCGGCGTCCCTGGTGACGCAGCGGAACGGAGCGAAGGCGCCCTCTAGAACGCCGCTTGTCCAAGCTGACTGCACATCGGTCAATGCCACGGTTTTCTCCTGACAAGTCGCCCCGGTTTCACGGGTATTGATTCGAGCGTCTCCCTGACTGCGTCAAGGTCTGGCTGCCGCGCGCCTGGCAAGTTCAATGGCAAACCGCTTGGTGACCGCCGCGCTGTTGGCGCCCTCGACGTTGTGCACGCGTACCTCGATCCACTGCCGATCGCCTGCCTTGTTCTTCTTTTCCACCATGGCGACTACTCCCTGTGGACGGTAGATGGCGAAATCCCCGAGGCCCGGCACGTCTTCGATCGGCTCGCCATGTCCGGTTGCCGTCTCCTTGACTCCCGCCAGCGACCTGTCGGGGGTGACGATCAGGAACGAGACTTCGACCACGCGCGGGCCACCGAGCTCTTCGTATTTCACGATCCCGGGTTCGACGATGCGGGGCGCAAATTTCCCACCCAACAGCGTCTGGACATCCGCTAGCGTCACGGCTTTCTGCGGGTCGAGAGGAGTCAGGGCTTTCTTCGGGTCGAGGGGCGTCCGGGCCGCCGTCGCGGGCATCGACGCGGTCGGCACCAGGCGCGATGCGACGATCTGTCCCAGTTGCTTCAACTGCGCTTGGGGGACGCGCGGCGCGCCGGTCGCGGTGAACGTGCTGACCAACATCGCGGTGAAATCGCCTTTGCGAAGAATCAGCATGTACGGCGCCATTCCTCCCGCGGCTTGCTTGTTGGGCGCCTCGTACGCTTCGTCGCCGACACCCTCGACCCGGGCCGCCGCGGTGCGTTTCAACAGCGCGAATTCCGACGCCGGGCTCACCGTCAGCATCAGCAGCACTTCGCCGGAGGCGTCCGCGATATTCAGATCGCCGCTGGCGACCGTTCTGGGGTCTTTTTCCACGGTCCGCAACCCCCTCACCTTGGTGACCTCGGCGACGTCGCCGAGTGTCAGCACCTTGTCGGCGAGCGCCCTCGAGGAGAACTTTTGTGCCCCTATGGACGAGCTCGTCACCGTGATTGCGACAAGCGCACACGTCAGCTGCAACCTCATGCTGCCTCCTCTCCGAAGGCCGAACTAGTCGCCTTCGGTCAGGCGCCGGACGACCCGGTAGGCCCGCGCTTCCCGCTCGTCGTCACTCACCGCGAGCCATCGTTTCACCTCGATCGTCGATCCGCTCCGGGTTCGGTACGACTCGACGTCGAATTCGATCGGCTTTCCCGCTCCCGCGGCCGCAATGCTCGCCTTCGCCACGATGCGATCTGCGAACTCGATCTCGGCCTTCGCGCCCTTGCGCGGCACCGAGCTCCCGTCCACCAGGCACAAGCGCGCGCCGGGATAGAGGTGCGTGTGGCTCGCGCGGAGGCGGATCACGGCGCCTCGCCTTCGAGCGCCTCGGCGACGATGCGCATCGTGGTCTCGGGAGGTCTCATTCGAACACGAGCTCCGCCCGCTGCAACAGCGCAGGCGGGATCGTGACGCCGAAGGCCTTCGCGGTTTTCTTGTTGATGGCGAGATAGAACTGCGTGGGCTGCTCGACGGGAAGGGTTCCCGGACTGTCGCCGCGAAGGATGCGGTCGACGAAATAAGGCACGCGCCTCGCGTCGTCGACGATCCGCGACCCGTAGGACATCATGAGGCCCTCCTGGGTCACGTGCTCGATCGGCGACATCGCGGGCAGGCGGTGCTCGCGGGCCATCCCTGCCAACCTGGGTCCCAGGGTGAAGAGGAACGGCTGCCCTAGGATCAGCAGCGCATCGGGCTTGGATCGGGCGATCGCGGCGAAGGCCGTTTCGAGTTCGGAGGGCGAGCGCAACTCGATCGGCACCAGCGTCACGTTCCTCGTGCGCGCGGCGGCTTCGGCGTCGGCGGAAAAGGTGGCATGCGCCGGGAATGCAGGATTGATGAGCATCGCGATGCGCCTGGCCTTGGGGACCGCCTCGACCAGAAGCTCGAGCATCTTCGCGTAGACGCCCGCGCCGAATCCGCCCAGGCCCGTGACGTTGCCGCCGGGGCGTGCGAGATTGGAAACCAGTCCGGACCCGATCGGGTCGCCGACGAAATAGAACACGATCGGGATCGCCGATGTCGCGTTCTTCGCGGCGACGGCCGGCGGCGTTCCTGCCGCGACGATCAGGTCGACCTTGTTGCGGACGGCCTCGGCGGCGACCGCGACCAGGCGCTCGTTGTCGCCTCCGTAGCGCAGGTTCTCGACCGTGAAGTTCCGCCCGTCATCCCAGCCGTACTTGCGCATCCCCGCGAGAAACTCTTTCCAGACATCGCTCGGCGCGACCGCCGAGCCGCTGAGCCACGCGAGGCGATGGACCTTCGTCGATTGCGCTTGCAGCGCGAACGGCGCGGCGCCGGCGGCGAGGATGAAGGCAAGCGTGTCGCGCCGGCGCATGTCCCGCTCGCTAGCGCGACCGACCCGTCACGAACTCGATCGACGCCTGGAACAGCGGCAGATCCTTCTCGTAGTCGCCGGCATCGGACCGTTCGATCTGGATCCACTCCCGCGTGCTCGTGACCCCGCCGGGCGAAAACGGCTCGACGTCGCCCCTCGACAACTGCAGATCGCGCGCTACCGCGACCGGCAAGCGGAGTCCGACGCCGGCGCCGCTGATGCACGCGAACATCCGGTCCGAGACCATGTAGGCATCGAACCCGTTGATCGTCCTGGTGCTCACACCGGGTAGCTTGAGCAGCAGGGCGTCGAGCTGGGTCTTTCGGTTCTTGTTCGCGTCGGTCGCCATCGATGCTCCTCCGTGCGTCCATCATATATCCGTGGGACGTCGATTTTGGCTAGACTCCCGTCTGAAAAGCTCCGACCGCCGGATCGGCTCGAACAGGGGAGAGTCATGCGTCGTACGCTTCGCGGAATTGCCTTCGTTGTCGCTGCCGGACTGCTGTCGGCGTCGGTCGGCGCGCACGCCGCGCCGTGGTCGGTCACCGGCTACCTGCGGCAAGCCTCGGGCAGCAGCGCGAAAGTGCTGGCCGTCGCCGTCGTCGTCACCAACGAGGACGGCGGGCCGGTCACCGGGCTCGAGCCCAAGGACTTCGCGGTCGACTACCTGATCCCGACGCCGACGACGAGCCTGTTCTTTCCCAGCGAGATCAGCACGCAAAAGCCCGACGGCTTCGCCGAGCACGACCCGGGCACGTACATCATGTACGCGACGACGACGCACAATGCGGGACTGGTGCGCGGTGTGAGCGTGCGCGTCTTCGCGCCGAACGGCGCCCGCGTGCAAAGGGCCGCGACCTTCCTGTCGAAGTCGAATTAGTCGAACTTCACGTTCGCGGCGCGGATCACGCGGCTCCACGCGTCGACGTCGGCCGCGAGCGCCCGGCGGAAATCCTCGGGCGTGCCGCCCGCCACCTCGTAGCCCTGGGCGGCGAACGCGGCGCGCACGTCCGGCTCCTGCAGGATCGCGTTGAAATGGCGGTTCAACGCGTCGACGATCGCGCGAGGCGTGCCGGCCGGAGCGCCGACGCCCGAGTAGCTCTGCACGTCGACGCCGGTCACGCCTGAATCCTCCATCCCGGGCACGTTCGGCGCGAGCGGCGTCCGCTTCGCCGACACGACGGCGATTGGCCGCAGCGTTCCCGCGTCGAAGTGAGGCTTGATCGCGGCGATCGCGTCGAGGCCGACCTGCACGTCGCCCGCGAGGATCGCCGCCGACGTCTGCGCGGTGCCCTTGAACGGGACGTGCACGATGTCGATGCCGGTCTGCATCTTGAAGAGCTCGAACGCGAGGTGCGGCGTCGATCCCGTGCCGACCGACGCGTAGTTGAGCTTGCCGGGACTCGCCTTCGCGTACGCGACCAGGTCGGCGACGCTGCGGAACGGGAGCGAAGCGTTCACGTACATCGCGAACGTGAACTTGTTCATCTCGATGACCGGGGCGATGTCGGTGCGGATGTCGAACGGCGCATTCGGCTTCGCCGACGAGATCGGGTTGCTGCCCGAGACGCACACGAGCGTGTGGCCGTCCGGCTTCGCCGCGATCGTCTGCTTGATCGACAGCTCGCCGGACGCGCCGGGCCGGTTCTCGACGACGACCGGCTGGCCGACGCGCGCGGACAGCTTCTGCGCCCAGAGCCGGCAGCTGATGTCCAGCCCGCCGCCCGGCGCGAATCCGACCAGCAACCGGATCGGTTGCGTCGGATACTCCTGCGCGTACGCATGGAACGACGCGACCGCGGCGACGACCGCGATCGCCACCTGCGCGAGACACGACCGCGCGCGCGGCATCATCGTCCGGCGGCCCCCATCCGGGCTGCGAGCAGGTTGGCGAGGTCGTCCGGCGACACCGGCTTGGTGAGGTGCAGGTCGAAGCCCGCATCGAGCGCGCGCTGCTTGTCCTCCTGCTGCCCCCAGCCCGTCGTCGCGATCAGGAGCATGTCGCGCCCCCAGTCGGTGCCGCGAAGCCGCGCGGCGACCTGGTAGCCGTCCATGCGCGGCATGCCGATGTCGACGAACGCGGCCTGCGGCCGGAACGTCTCGGCCACGGCCAGCGCCTCGATGCCGTCGTGGGCGAGCGCGAATTCGTACCCTTCGATCTCGAGGACCATCCCCATCGTGCTGGTGATGTCGCGGTTGTCGTCGACGACGAGCACGCGGCGCTGCCGGACTTGCGGCCGCGCGGCAATCGCCGCGACATCGCTCGCCGACGCCGCGTCCGGCAGCGTCGCGTCGAACGGGATCACCACGCGGAACGTGGATCCGCGCCCCGGACCATCGCTCTCGGCCTCGATGCGTCCGCCGTGCAGCTCGACCAGGCCCTTCGACAGCGCGAGGCCGATGCCGAGCCCGCCTTGCGACCGGTCGAGCGTGTCCTTCGCCTGGTGGAAGATCTCGAAGAGGTCGGGCCGCATCTCGGGCGAGAGCCCGATGCCGTTGTCGGCCACCTCGAACCACACGTGGCTGTCGCTGCGTCGGACGACGAGCGTGATGCGGCCGCCTGGGTCGGTGTATTTCGCCGCGTTGGCGAGCAGGTTGATCAGCACCTGCGACAGCCGCAGCGGATCCGCGATGAACAACACCGGCTCGTCGGGCATCGTCACCGTCAGCGAGTGCGCCTTCGCGTCGATCGCCGGACGCACCGCCTCGACCGCCGCGTCGACGATCGCCTTCGCGTCGACGCGCGAGCGGCGCAGCTCCAGCTTGCCGCTCGTGATGCGCGACAGTTCGAGGAGATCGTCGAGCAGGAGTCCCATGATGTGCGACTGCCGGTTGATCAGGCGGCCGCATTCGACGATCTGCGCGCTCGACACCTCCGGGCGCGTCAGCAGGCTCGACGCCGTGAGGATCGGCGCGAGCGGATTACGAAGCTCGTGCGAGAGCGTCGCGAGGAAGCGGTCCTTCAGGCGATCGGAGCGTTGCAGCTGCTGCTCGACCATCACCTGCTGCGTCGTCTCGGTGCAGATCACCAGCACGCCGCCGACGCCGTGCTCGGCGGTCGGATCGTCGATGGGACCGTACGAGTACGTCCAGTAGACGTCCTCGAGGCCGCCGCGCCGAAGGATCGGGATGAGCTGGTTCTGGTGCCAGGTCGCGCCTTCGCCCTTCATCACGAGCTCGATCTGCGGGCCGATGATCGGCCAGATCTCCTCCCACGCCCGACGGCCGGGCATGCCGAGGATCGACGGATGCTTCTCGGGACCGATCGAAGGGCGGTACCCGTCGTTGTAGAGGCAGATGTGCTCCGGCCCCCAGAAGATGAAGATCGGGTGGCGCGTCGTGAGCGCCATCCGGACCATCGCCTTCAGCGTCGGGCGCCACCCGGCGGGCGGGCCGAGGGGCGTGGTCTCCCAGGGGTAGTCGCGGATGCGTTGCCCCATCTCGCCGCCGCCGGCGAGGAACGACGGGAACGAGCCTCGCGCGCGTTGGGGCGGGACGGCCATGGGACCACGATACTCCACTGCGTCGTGTCCCGACGTCGAAGGTTGTTCGGATCGCGGCACGGCGTCAGTCGACCGGCGGGATCTTCCCGCGCTCGACAGCGTCGCGGAACTTCGCGATATCGCTCTCGTAGCGGCGCATCGCATCCTCGGGCGTCGACTGGACCGCGGTTGCGCCGTTGCTGCGGAACTGCGCGACGACGTCCGGCATCGCCGTGATGCCGTTGAGCGCGCCGTTCAGCCTGCGCACGATCTCGGCGGGCGTGGCCGCGGGCACGTACGCGCCGAAGAAGCTCGCGTAGGTGTATTGCGGCACGCCGGCTTCGGCGGTCGTCGGGACGTCCGGCAGATCGGGCTCGCGTTTCGGTCCGGTGGACGCGAGCGCACGCAGCTTTCCCGACGCGATGTGCGGCAGCAGCCCCGGCGCGTTCACGATCATGAAGTCCGCGTCGCCGCGCAACAGGCCGGTGATCGCATCGCTGGCGCCCTTGTACGGGATCACCGTCACCTCGACGCCGGTCGCCTGCTTGAAGAGCTCGATACCGAGCCGCGCGCCGTTGCTCCCGAAGTTGTACTTGCCGGGCTCGCGCTTCATCAACGCGATGAATTCGCCGAGCGTCTTCGCGGGCACCTTCTCGACGTTGACGACGATCAGGTTGTAGTACTCGCACAGCACGGCGACCGGCTTCAGCTCCCTGACCGGGTCGAAGCGCAGGTGACGGTACATCACCGGATTCACCGTCGCCGCGCTCGAGTTGAACAGCATCGTGTAGCCGTCGCCCGGCGACTTCGCGGCGGCCTCCATCCCGATGTTGCCGTCGGCGCCGGCGCGGTTGTCGATCACGACCGGCTGGCCGATCGCCTTGCCGAGCCGGTCGCTCACCAGCCGTGCGAACACGTCGGTGCCGCCGCCGGCCGGGAACGGCACGATCGCCTTGATCGGATGGTCGGGATACTGGGCGCGCGCGCCGACGGCGGCGAGCGCGAGAACGAGCGTGCAGATCAGGCGACTGGCGGTCATCGGCGCACCTCGATTGATTGGTTGGTACTCACCGCAGCTTCCACACCGGCTGGCGCTTCTCGACGAACGCGCGCGAGCCTTCCGCGCCGTCCTCGCTCTCGGCAATCTGCTGGTCGAGCCGCTTGCCGTAGTCGACCAGCGACGCCGGCAGCGCCGCGGTGAGCCGGAACAGGCGCACGGTCGCCTGCACCGCGAGCGGCGAGCTCTGGCAGATCTCGTCGGCGAGCGCTTCGGCCGTCGCCATGAGCTCGCGCCCCGGCACGACTTTGTTGACGATCGCCTGCTGGTAGCACTCCTGCGCCGAGAGCCGTCCGTTGCACAACGTCAGGTAGGCCGCGGTCGTGCGCGGCAGCGCCTGGTAGAGGTTGTACGGCGAGCCGAGGCGGCCGACCTTGGTGTGCGTGTCGCCGATCCAGGCGTCGTCGGCCATCACGCGCAGCTGGCATTGCAGCGCGAGCGTGAGGCCGACGCCGACGGCGAGCCCGTTGATCGCGGCGATCAGCGGCTTGTCGAGGTTGGCGTCCGACGGCTGCCCGCCGCCGCCCCAGTAGAACAGTGGGTTGTTCGGATCCTCGTGTGGCGTGCGCACGCCTTTCTCCTGGTGCTCGGCGAGGAACTTGACGTCGCGGCCCGCGCAGAACGCGCGGCCCTTGCCGGTGACGATCCCGCAGTAGATGTCCGGATCGAGCCCGATGTCGCGCCAGCAGCGCCTCAGCTCCGCGTAGGCGTAGGAATGCAGCGCATTGAGGCGGTCGGGCCGGTTGATCGTGACGTACGCCACGTGGCCTTTTTTCTCGTAGACCACGTGCTCGAGGTCGCGCGGCGCGCTCGACGGGTCGTAGGGCGATTCGTATTTCGGCATGGGAAGTCCTCGTTAGTCCACGATCATCAGGCCGTCGACGGCCGCGGCCGTCGACGCCCCGAGCTTCAGCGGGTTGACCTCGAGCGTGAAGCGCTCGAACGGCGCGCTCGCGGCGAGTGCCGAAAAGGTCGCGACGAAGCGCGCGGCGAGGTCGCGTTGCACGTCGGTCAGGTACGCCGGAAAGCGACGCATCGTCCGCAGCGTGCCGATCAGGTCGGCGGCACCGCCGGCGTCGATCGGCGCGCGCGTGAACGCGACGTCGTCGACGACCTCGGTCATCCCGCCGCCGATGCCGCAGCCGACGACGACGCCGAATTGCGGATCGCGCAGCGCCGTCACGATCAACTCGCGGTCGCCCGCAGCCATGCGCTGCACCCACACGCCGGTCATCGCGGCGTCGATTTCCGTGGCGCGTGCGTCGAGCCGTCGCCACGCCTCGGCAACGTCGGCATCGTCGCGCAGGCCCAGCGCGAGCCATCCGGCCGCCGCGCGATGCGTCACCGCGGCGGAGATCCCCTTCATTGCGACCGGATAGCCGAGCGCGTGCGCGGCGGCGCGGGCGCCGTCTGACGTCGTCGCGAGCTGTCCGCGCGCGACCGGCAGTCCGGCGTCGTCGAGGAGGGCGGCGACGCGATCCTCGGTCACCACGCCGGCGCCGTGTGCGACATGCTTGCTCCAATCGATCGGACGAACGTCGCCCGGCAACCGGCGGATGCGGTGGCGCAGGTTCTCCGCGCGCTCGCACAGGTGTCGCAGGGCGCGCGCGGCGCGCTCGCTGTCCGGGTAGGCATACACGCCGAGCGACGCGAGCTTCTCGGGGATCCCGACGGGCATGGCCTGCCACGACAGGCAAATCGGTTTGGTCGAGCGATTGCGAATCGCGTCGAACGCAACCGCGAGCTCGTCCGCCTGCTTCGCGAAGCCTGCCGCGAGGAACACCCAGCCGTCGACGTCGGGCGCGTCGGCGA
>DATBSV010000146.1:0-3902 GCA_036559685.1 Casimicrobiaceae bacterium | reverse complement strand
GGTCGAGGACGCCGGCGGCGACGAGGACAGCTCGAACCACTGGTACAAGGTCGTCGTCAAGGAAGGCCGCAACCGCGAGGTGCGCCGCCTGTTCGAGGCGATCGGCCTCGCCGTGTCGCGCCTGTTGCGCGTGCGCTACGGGCGCGTCGCGATGCCGCCGCAGCTCAAGCGCGGCGAGGTGATGGAGCTCGAGCCGCACGAGGTCAATGCGCTGCTCCGCTCGGCGGGGCTCAAGGCGCAAGGCGGCACGCAGCCGTCGGGGCCGCAATCCCAGCCGCAGTCGCAGCACCCGCCGCGACAGGGCGGGAAGCCCCAGCATCGTCATCAGCCCCGCGGCGATGGCCAGCGAGGCGATGGGCCAAGACCCGAGGGCCAGGCCGGGGCGGGTCCGCAAGGCGAGGGACGTCGCAAGCGCCGTCGAGGTCGCAAGCGCGGCGGTCCGGGCGTGCCCGGCGGTCTCGGCGCGCCCGGCGCAATGCCGGCCGAGCGGCCGGAGCCGCGCGAGGTGAACGGCAACGTCGCTCCCCGGCCGGGTTCGCCGTACCAGCGAGGCGAGGGGCCCATGTCGAGTCACGCGCGCGGCGCGACGTCGGCGCCGGGACACGGCGGGCCTGGCGGGCCCGGCGGGCCCGGGAAGAAGCGTCGTCGTCGCGGTCGCGGCGGTGGCGCGGGCCCGGGTGCAGGCGGCGGCCCGAAAGGCCCCGGCCAGCAGAAGTGGGTCGGCCTGCCGAAGGACGAGGACGAACCGGTCTAGTCCAGGAACAGGTCGGGCAGCAGCGGCTGTCCGGGCTCGACCGCGTAGCGCGAGAAGTCGGTGATGCCGGCTTCGCGCAACGCTTCCTCGTCGATGAAGAAGCGGCCGGTGCACGTGCGCGGATCGCGCACCAGGATCGCGTGCGCGGCATCGGCGACGATCTCGGGCGTGCGCATGCGCTTCTGCTCGTCGGCGGCGCCCGGGATCATCGCGATCGCCGCCGTGCGGATCACGGTGCGCGGCCACAGCGCGTTGACGCCGATGCCGTCGCCGCGGAATTCCTCGGCGTGCCCGAGCACGCAAAGGCTCATGCCCATCTTCGCGATCGTGTAGGCGACGTGGTCGCGATACCAGCGCGCGTCCAGCGTCGGCGGCGGCGCGAGCGTGAGGACGTGCGCGCCGCGGCCGGCGCGCGCGGACGCCTTGAGCCACGGCAGGCACGCCTGCGTCGCGGCGTACGTGCCGCGCACGTTGACGTCCAGCATCAGGTCGACGCGCTTCATCGGCGTGCGCTCGGTGCCGGTCAGGCTGATCGCGCTCGCGTTGTTGACGAGGATGTCGATGCCGCCAAACTGCGCGGCGGCCGCGTCGACCGCCTCGCGCAGCGCGTCCTCGTCACGGATGTCGCAGGCGATCGGCAGCGCCTTCCCGCCGGCGTCCTCGATGTCGTTCGCGGCCGTGTGGATCGTGCCCGGCAGTTTCGGGTTCGGCGTGTCCGTCTTCGCCGCGATCGCGACGTTGGCGCCGTCGCGCGCGGCGCGCACGGCGATCGCGAGCCCGATGCCGCGCGATCCGCCGGTCACGAACAGCGTCTTGCCATTGAGGCCGCTCATGGGAACCGCGCGGGCCGCTTGGCGAGGAACGCGTTCACGCCTTCGACGAATTCGTCGCTGCCCGCGAGCGCGCCGAAGCTCGTCGCCTCCGCGAGCAGCTGCTCGGAGAGCGAGCGATCGGGCGACTGGCGCACCAGGCGCTTGGTCGCGGCGAGCGCTTGCCGCGGTCCTTCCGCGAGCGTCTTCGCGACGCTCGCGACCGTCGCGTCGAGCTCCGCCGCGGGCACGACGCGATTGACCAGTCCGAGCGCCAGCGCCTGCGCCGCGTCGAAGCGGCCGCCGAGCAGCAGGATCTCGAGCGCGCGGCGCTGGCCGACGATGCGCGGCAGCGAGTAGGTGCCGCCGCCGTCGGGCGTGATGCCGATCTGCCGGTAGCCGGCGGCGAAATACGCGTCGTCGGCGGCGATCGCGAGATCGCAGGCGTTCATCAGCGACATCCCGAAGCCGGCGACCGCGCCGTGCACGCGCGCGATCACGGGTTGGTCCATGCGCGCGATGGTCTCGACGACGATGTGCACGCGCTCGACCAGGTGCGCGAACTCGCGCGTCCGCTCCTCGGGAGGACGGTGCAGCTCGAGCGCGAACGTACGGATGTCGCCGCCGGCCATGAAATGCGCTCCGGCGCCGCGCACGACGACGACGCGGACCGACGCATCGGCGGCCAGGTCCCCGGCGGCCGGAACCAGGGCGTCGACCATCGTCAGGTCGAGCGCGTTGAGCGCGGACGGGCGGTTGAGCGTGATCGTCGCGACGGCGCCGTCGCGCGAGACGAGGACCGGGGCGTCGATCATCGCGCGCCCGCCGGGCCGCCCCAAGGGCGCGGGCATGCCCCCTGGGGGGAGGCTCGCGCAGCGAGCTTCGGGGGGATCATTCCCGTCAAGATAGCACCGTGCCGCTCGAGCGCGAGCGCCACCGTCGCCGCATGGATGTCGACGACGTCGTCGACGTCCTCGGCATAGCCGCCGGCCATCGCGATCGCGACCGGGACGCCGAGCGCGGCGAGGCGGTCGAGCACGAGGCGGTCGCGCTCGGCGAGCCCCGCCTTGCTGAGCGCGAGGCGGCCGAGGCGGTCGCCGGCGTAGGGATCCGCCCCGGCGAGGTAGATCGCGAGGTCGGGGCGTGCGCGGTCGATCGCGCGCGGAAGCACCGTGGCCAGCGTCGCGAGATAGGCGTCATCGCCGGTGCCGTCGTCGAGCTCGACATCGATGCTGCTGCGCGCCTTGCGGAACGGAAAATTCTGGCGGCCGTGCACCGACAGCGTGGTCACGCTCGCATCGCCATCGAAGATCGCGGCGGTCCCGTCGCCCTGGTGCACGTCGAGGTCGACGACGAGCACGCGGCGCGCGCGACCCTCGGCCCGCATCGCGTGCGCGGCGACGGCCGCGTCGTTGAAGACGCAGAATCCTTCGCCGTGGTCGCGGTGCGCGTGGTGGGTGCCGCCGGCGAGGTTGATGCCGAGGCCCGCCTCGAGCGCGCACCGGCACGCGGCGAGCGTCGCGCCGGCCGAGCGCCGCGAGCGCTCGACCATCGCCGGCGACCACGGGAAGCCGATGCGTCGCTGCGCGCGTTCGTCGAGCGCGCCCCGCGATACGGCGTCGACGTAACCTGTGTCGTGCGCGCGGCCGAGCTCCGCGTCGCTCGCGGCGTCCGGGACGCGCATCAGCGCCGCGGCGATGCGCGACACGCGCTCGCGCAACCGCGCGTACTTCGCCATCGGGAAGCGGTGGCCCGGCGGCAGCGGCAGCACGAAGGTGTCGGACGCGAAGATCACACGTCCGCGCGGCGGAACGGCCGCGCCTCCATCAGCCCGTCCACGGTGTGCGCGACGTCGACGCGCTCGCGTGCGCAGAAGTCGGCGATCGCGCCGCGAAAGTCCGGGTCGCCGATCGCGTGTGCCGAGTAGGTCGTCACCGGGTCGAGGCCGCGCGCGAGCTTGTGCGCGCCCTGCGCGCCGCCCTCGAAGCGCGCGATGCCGTTCGCGAGGCAATGCTCGATCGCCTGGTAGTAGCAGGCCTCGAAGTGGAGGCCGGGAATGTAGTCGAGCGTGCCCCAGTAGCGTCCCCACATCGTCGCGCCGTCGGTGACGTCGAGCGCGGCGCAGACCGGCGTCCCCGCTTGCGAGCCGACGATCATCACGATGCGATCGCCGAGCGCGGCGCCTATGCGCTCGAACGCGTCCAGCGTCAGGTAGGGCGTCGAATGGTGCGCGCGATAGGTGGCCACGTAGCAGCGATGCAGGAACGCCCAGTCGCCGGCGCGCAGCGCCGCGCCGTTCCTGCGCTCGAACGTCACGCCGCGCTCGGCGAGCCTGCGAC
>DATBSV010000145.1:0-1938 GCA_036559685.1 Casimicrobiaceae bacterium | reverse complement strand
GGGCCCGCACGGTAAGATCGCGCACCGTGGACACCCCGACTGCCCTGGCCCGCGATCCGCGCCGCGACGCCTACGAGGCGAACAAGCTGCGCAAGCGTCTGTGCCGCCAGGTCGGCGAGGCGATCGCCGACTATTCGATGATCGAGGACGGCGACCGCGTCATGGTCTGCCTGTCCGGCGGCAAGGACAGCTACGGGCTGCTCGATATCCTGTGGATGCTCAAGCACCGCGCGCCGGTGCGCTTCGAGGTGATCGCGGTCAACCTCGACCAGAAGCAGCCGGGCTTCCCCGCGGACGTGCTGCCGGCGTATCTCGAATCGCGCGGCATTCCGTTCCGGATCGCCGAGCAGGACACCTACAGCGTGGTCAAGCGCGTGATCCCCGAGGGGGGCACGATGTGCTCGCTGTGCTCCCGATTGCGCCGCGGCGTGCTCTACCGCGTCGCCGCCGAGCTCGGCGCGACCCGGATCGCGCTCGGCCACCACCGCGAAGACCTGCTCGCGACCTTCTTCCTCAACCTGTTCTTCGGCGCGAAGCTCAAGACCATGCCGCCGAAGCTCGTGTCCGACGACGGGCGCCACGTCGTGATCCGGCCGCTCGCCTACGTGCGCGAGCGCGACCTCGCGCACTACGCGCAATTGCGCGAGTTCCCGATCATCCCGTGCACGCTGTGCGGATCGCAGGAGCACCTGCAGCGCAAGCAGATAGGCATCATGCTGCGCGAATGGGACAAGAAGGAGCCGGGACGGCTCGAGTCGATCTTCAACGCGCTCGGGCGCACCGTGCCGTCGCACCTGATGGACAAGCGCCTGTTCGACTTCGACAACCTGCGCGCGACCGGCGTCGCGAGTGAAGGAGGCGACATCGGCTTCGACGTCGACCCCGACCTCGAGGCCGCCGTCGAGGCGGCGGCCGCCGATGCGCCGAACGTCATCAAGCTGGCGCGCGTCTAGCCGGGCCTTCGTCGCGGTCGCGCTCGCCGCGATCGCCGCGCTCGCCACGGCACAGGCGCCGGCGCCGCTCGAAGGCAAGGCGCTCCTGTCGACGTTGCGCGCGGGCGGCGTGACGCTTTATTTCCGCCACGTCGCGACCGACTTCAGCCAGAACGACGAGCGCTACGTCGAGGGCGACTGCACGACGCAGCGCAACCTGACCGACGCGGGACGCGGCGACGCGCGCCGCATCGGCGCCGAGATCAAGCGGCTGCGCATCCCGATCGGCGAGGTGCGCGCGAGCCCGTACTGCCGCACGATCGAGACCGCGATGCTGATCGTCGGCCGTGCCGAGCCCGCGCCGGAGGCGCGCGGCGGTCCCGCGGTCGCCGAGGCCGATCGCTACGCGGACCTGAAGAAGCTGCTCGCCACCCCTCCGGCGAAAGGCACGGTGCGCGTGGTCTCGAGCCACGGCAACCCGTTCCGGGCGATCACCCAGTCGGCGTACCTGTCCGAGGGCGAGGCCGCGGTCGTCGCGCCGGGACCGGGCGACGGATTCACCGTGGTCGCTCGAATCCCGAAGGATGCGTGGCGCACGCTGGATCGTTAGTTAGCTAATCATTTGATCGTCGACGCGTCCTGTCCGAACAGGATCGCGCGCGAGCGGTCGTCGGACGGCGGCGGATTGCTGTTGACGCCCTTGGCGATCGCATAGGCGCGCACGACGGCCGGGCGCGCGCCGATCGCCGCCTTCCAGCGCTTGAGATGCGGGAAGTCGTCGAGGTTCTGGCCCTGCCGCTCGGGCAGCACCCACGGATAGCTCGCCATGTCGGCGATCGAGTAGTCGCCGGCGACGTACTCGCGATCGGCGAGGCGCTTGTTGAGCACCGCGTACAGCCGCCCGGTCTCCTTGACGTAGCGGTTGATCGCGTACGGGAGCTTCTCGGGCGCGTAGTGCGAGAAATGGTGATTCTGGCCGGCCATGGGGCCGAGGCCCGCCATCTGC
>DATBSV010000144.1:0-2304 GCA_036559685.1 Casimicrobiaceae bacterium | reverse complement strand
GGGCGCTCGAGCGCGCGCGCCGGCGAGCGCATCATGGTCGAGTTCGTGTCCGCCAATCCGACCGGCCCGCTGCACGTCGGCCACGGCCGCCAGGCCGCGCTCGGCGACGCGATCGCGTCGCTGCTCCAAAGCCAGGGCGCGAGCGTGTCGCGCGAGTTCTACTACAACGACGCGGGCCAGCAGATCCACAACCTCGCCGTGTCGGTGCGCGCGCGCGCGAAGGAAATCCTCGGCGAGTCGGGCGAGTTCCCCGAGGACGGCTACCGCGGCGAGTACATCCGCGAGCTCGCGCAGCGCTATCTCGACGAGGTCGGGCACGACCTGTCCGACATCGAGACGATCCGGCGCTTCGCGGTCGCCGAGCTCCGCAAGGAGCAAGACCGCGACCTGGCCGCGTTCGGCGTGAGCTTCGACAACTACTACCTCGAAAGCTCGCTCTACACCGACGGTCGCGTCGACGCGACCGTCGCGCGCCTGGTGGCGTCCGGCCATACCTACGAGAACGAAGGCGCGCTGTGGCTGCGCACGACCGACTACGGCGACGACAAGGATCGCGTGATGCGCAAGTCCGACGGCGGCTACACGTACTTCGTGCCCGACGTCGCGTACCACGTCACCAAGTGGGAGCGCGGCTTCCCGCGCGTCGTCAACGTGCAGGGCTCCGACCACCACAGCACGATCACGCGCGTGCGCGCGGGGCTGCAGGCGCTCGACGCGGGCATCCCCGCCGGCTATCCCGACTACGTGCTGCACAAGATGGTGACGGTGATGCGCGGCGGCGAGGAGGTCAAGATCAGCAAGCGCGCCGGCGACTACGTGACGCTGCGCGACCTGATCGACGAGGTCGGGCGCGACGCGGTGCGCTACTTCCTCGTCGCGCGGAAGGCCGACAGCGAGTTCACGTTCGACATCGACCTCGCGCTGTCGCAGTCCGAGGAGAACCCGGTCTACTACGTGCAGTACGCGCACGCGCGCGTCGCGTCGGTGCTCCGGCAGGCCGGCATCGTGCGCGACGAGGCGCCCGCGCGCTTCGCGCACGCCGACCTCGCGCCGCTGACCGGCTCGCACGAGCAGGCGCTGCTCAACCGGCTCGCCGACTTCCCCGACGAGGTCGCGTCCGCCGCGCGCGACTTCGCCCCGCACCAGCTCACCGCGTACCTGAAGGCGTTGGCCGGCGCGTTCCACGGTTACTATAATGCCGAGCGCTTTCTCGTCGACGACGCGAAGGTGCGCGACGCGCGCCTCGCGCTCGTCGTCGCGAGCGGCGAGGTCCTGCGCAACGGCCTCGCGCTGCTCGGCATCGACGCGCCGGACGAGATGTGACCTTGGTGAAGAAAGCCACGCCGCGGGCGATCCGCCGTCCTTCCGCCGCGCCGCGCGACGGCGCAGGCGGCACGCTGCTCGGCATCTTCATCGGCCTCGCGCTCGGGCTCGCGCTTGCCGCGGGCGTCGCGTGGACGCTGATCGGCGGGCGCGCGCCCGCGCCCGCCAAGGCACCCGAGCCCGCGGCGGCGTCGCGCGACACGCGCGGGCCGAAGACCGCGACCGCTGCCCCTGCGCCGGCGCCGGCGGACAAGGACCGCTTCGACTTCTACAAGATCCTGCCCGGCGGCGACGAACCGAAGATCGCCAAGTCGGGCGATCGCCCGAGTCCCGACAAGGCGACCGCCGGTCGGGCGGAGCCCGCGAAGTCGTCGGACAAGGCGGCCGCGGCGGAACCTTCGCCGACCAAAGCCGCCAAACCCGGCGACCGCTTCTGGCTGCAGGCGGGATCGTTCACGCAGGAGTCGGAAGCGGAGAACCTCAAGGCGCGCCTCGCGCTCGCCGGCTGGGAGGCGCAGGTGCAGCCCGGCACGCTTCCCGACAAGGGCGTGCGGTACCGTGTGCGGCTCGGACCCTACGACAACGCCGACGAGCTCAACCGCATCAAGGGCCAACTCACGCAGCGCGGCTTCGAGGCCGCGGTGATCAAGTTCTGACCTCCAGGAGACACCGCTTCATGTCCGTAGCCCACCTTTCTTTCCCGCGCGCGCTGGCGCGCCTCGCGCTCGCGTTCGCCGCGGCGCTCGCGCTCGCGCCGATCGCGTCGGCGCAACCCGGCGAAGGCCGCGAGTACGTGCGTCTCAAGACGCCGGTCCCGGTCGAGACCGGCAAGAAGATCGAGGTGATCGAGTTCTTCTCGTACGGCTGCCCGCACTGCGCCGACCTCGAGCCGCACCTGCAGGCGTGGATCAAGCGGCTGCCCGCCGACGTGCAGGTGCGCCGCGTGCCGGTCGCGTTCCAGCCGTCGTGGGAGAACCTCGC
>DATBSV010000143.1:0-6727 GCA_036559685.1 Casimicrobiaceae bacterium | reverse complement strand
GCGCACCGTCTCGACGATCTGCTCGGCCTCGGTGTACGGGACGCGCGGGTCGTTGCGTCCGTGCACGACGAGCAGCGGCTTGCGGATCGCGGAGGCGCGGTTCACCGGCGAGATCTGCTCCAGGAACGCGCGCATTGCCGGATCGCGCTCGTCGCCGTACTCGACGCGGCGCAGGTCGCGCCGGTAGCTCTCGGTGCGCTCGAGGAAGGTGACGAAGTTCGCGATGCCGACGACGTCGATCGAGCCGGCGATGCGATCGTTGTAGGTCGTCGCGACGGCGAGGCTCATGTAGCCGCCGTAGCTGCCGCCCGCGACGACGACGCGCGACGCGTCGAGGTCGGGCTGCGTCGCGATCCAGTCGAGCAGCGCGCCGATGTCCTTGACCGAGTCCTCGCGCTTCATCCCGTTGTCGAGCGTGACGAAGGTCTTGCCGTAGCCGGTCGACCCGCGCACGTTGGGCTCGATGATCGCGACGCCGAGCTCGTTGACGTAGTAGTTCCAGCGCCCGAGGAAGCCCGGGCGCGCCTGGCCTTCGGGTCCGCCGTGGATCTGGATCATCACAGGGCGCTTGCCGGTGAATGTCGCGGGCGGCCTCGCGATGAAGCCGGTGATCGTGCGGCCGTCGTAGCTCTTCCACTCGATCGGCGCCTGCACCGCGAAGCGCGACGCGTCGAGGCCCTCGACCTTCGACGCGGTCCAGCGCGTGACCTTGTTGCCCGCGAGCTCGAGCACGTAGACGTCGCCGGGGCTCTGCGCCGAGTCCAGGTTGAACGCGACAGCCGTCGAGTCGCCGTGCCATTGCACGTTGCTGACCGTGCCGATCGGCACCTGCGGCCGCGGCAGCTCGCGACGCGTGTCCGCGTCGTAGAGGCGCAGTGCGCCGACGCCGGCCTCGTTGACGACGAGCGCGAGCTTGCGGCCGTCGCGCGACATCGACATCTGCTCGACGTCCCACGTCTCGGGGCCGAATGCCGTGAGCTTGCCGGTGGCGAGGTCGAGGTAGGAGGCGCGCTGGAACTCGCCATCGCGGTCGGTCGTCAGGAACAGGCCCTTGCCGTCGCGCGAAAACGACACCTCGCTCGACGCGATCGTGCGCGTGTCGCCGGCTGCCGGGAACACGCGCTTGCGCTCGCCCGACGCGAGGTCCATCACCCACACATAGGTCTCGTTGACCGACTTGAATTCGTTCATCGCGAGCCGCTTGCCGTCGAACGAGTAGCTGAAGTCGCCCCAACCGGTTCCCGGCAGCGTCGTCACGCGCTTGGCGCCGGCGGGGTTCAGCGGGTCGAGCAGCGTCACGTCGAGCGTCGGGTTCTCGCGGCGCCCGCCGGTCTTGTCGACGTCGGTCGAGCCGATCAGGAGCCGGTCGCGAGCGCGCGTGACCGCCAGCGCCTGGTGCTGGCGGTTCGCGTCGGTCAGGAGCACCGGCTCCTTCGCGCCCGGGTCGAGGCGGTAGACCTGCGCCTGCTCGTTGCCGCCGGTGTCGCGCGCGAACACGAGCACCTCGGGCTTCGGCGGCCACCACACGCCGAAGCGCACCGGCTCGGCATAGTCGGTGAGCTGGACCGGCGCGCCGAGCGGCGCGCGGACGTCGAAGAGCTGGGCGGTGTTGGTCGCGCGCGTCGCGACGGTCAGCTCGTGCTTCCGCGGATGCCAGGACGCGAGCGACCGCGGCCGGAACTCGGTGTACGGCGCGACCTTGGCCGCGAGCGCGGCGGGGATCGGCGGGATGCCTTCAGCCTTGAGGTTCGGGTTCGGCGCGACGGCGTCCTGCGCCTGCGCGGTCAGCGCGAGCGAAAGTCCCAGCGCGAGAAGGAGACGAGGGTCGATGCGCATCGTGCGTCGCTTGCTAGAATGAAGTCCGTCATTGTAGCGGCGCGGCGCCCGATCCCTTGGCGCTTCGTCGCCTCCCCATGCGTCCCGTCGCCGTCATCCGTTTCTCGCCGAGCGAAGGCCCCGGCCGCTTCGGCGAGTGGCTCGACGCGCAGCGCCTCGCGTGGACGCTCGTCGCGCTCGACCGCGGCGACGACGTGCCGAGCGACCCGGAGGCCTACGCGGGCATCGGCATGATGGGCGGCCCGATGGGCGCGAACGACCCGACGCCGTGGCGCGATCCGCTCGCAGCGCTCGTGCGGGACGCGGTCGATGCGCACGTGCCGCTGATCGGCCACTGCCTCGGCGGGCAGGTCATGTCGCGCGCGCTCGGCGGCACGGTGACGCGCGCGCCGGTCACCGAGATCGGCTGGCTCGACGTCGAAACGACCTCGGATCCCGACGCTGCCGACTGGTTCGGCGGTCAGCGGCGCATGAACGTTTTCCAGTGGCACTACGACGCGTTCACGATCCCGCCCGGCGCGACGCGCGTGCTGACGAACGCGCACAACGCGAACCAGGGCTACGTGCTCGACGGCCGCCACGTCGGCTTCCAGTGCCACGTCGAGATGACGCGCGAGCTCGTGACGACGTGGTGCGACATGGCGCCGGGCGAGCTTCCGGGCACGTCGAGCGGCGCGCGGCAGTCGCGCGGCGACATCCTGCGCGACCTCGACGCGCGCGTGCGCGCGCTCAACGCGCTCGCCGACGGCATCTACGCGCGCTGGTCGCGCGGGCTGAAGACATCCCCCCGGAGCGGCCTGCACTGATGGGCGCGATCCGTCCGCTGCCGGACCTGATGATCAACCAGATCGCGGCGGGCGAGGTCGTCGAGCGTCCGGCGGCGGCGCTCAAGGAGCTGATCGAGAACAGCCTCGACGCCGGCGCGACGCGCATCGACGTCGACCTCGCGGGCGGCGGCATCAAGCGCATCCGCGTCGTCGACGACGGCAGCGGCATCGACCGCGAGGACCTGGCGCTCGCGATCGCGCGACACGCGACGTCGAAGGTCGGCGCGCCGGCCGACCTCGAGGCGATCGACACGCTCGGCTTCCGCGGCGAGGCGCTCGCGTCGATCGCCGCCGTGTCGCGGCTCGCGCTCACGTCGCGCGCGAGCGGGCGGCCGCACGCATGGCGCATCGAGGTCGACGGCGGCACGGTCGCGCCGATCGCGCCGGCCGCGCTGTCGGCGGGCACGTCGATCACCATCGAGGAGCTCTACTTCAACACGCCGGCGCGCCGCAAGTTCCTGCGCACCGACGCGACCGAGTGGGCGCATTGCGAGGAGGCGTTCACGCGCCTCGCGCTCGCGCATCCCGAAACCGGCTTCACGCTGGTCCACAACGGACGGCTGATCCACCGGTTGCTGCCGGGCACGCGAACGCAACGCGCCGAGGCGCTGCTCGGCGAGGCGTTCGTGCGTGGCTCCGCGGTCGTCGAGGCGCGCTCGGCGGGCGTCGAGCTCGAGGGCTACGCGATCCGGCCGGCGCACGCCACGCAGGGCCCGGGCACGCAGCTCCTGTTCGTCAACGGCCGTTTCGTGCGCGACCGCATGCTGTCGCACGCCGTGCGCGAGGCCTACCGCGACGTGCTGCACCACGACCGCCAGCCCGCGTACGCGCTGTGGCTCACGATCGACCCGCGTCGCGTCGACGTCAACGTGCATCCGCAGAAGACCGAGGTGCGCTTCCGCGACGGCAGCGCGCTGCACCCGTTCGCGCGCTCCGCGGTCGAGCGTGCGCTGTCGGCGAGCGCGGCGGAAGCGCCGGCCGTCTCGGCCGCCGAGCGCCTCGGCATCGCGGCCGCGCGGATCCCGCCGCTCGGCGGCGGCGGGTTCGGCGTCGCGCAGGACGCGCTCGCCCTTTCGACCGGCGAGCCGTCGCCGTTCTACGCGCGCCTGTTCGGCGAGCGGAACGCCGACGCGCCTGCGCTGCCCCAGACCGGCGACGACCACCCGCTGGGCTTCGCGCTCGCGCAACTGCACGGCATCTTCGTGCTCGCGCAGAACCGCGCGGGGCTCGTGCTCGTCGACATGCACGCCGCGCACGAGCGCATCGTCTACGAGAAGCTCAAGGGCGCGTATTCGGGCAAGCTGCCGACGCAGCCGCTGCTCGTGCCCGCGACGTTCGCCGCGGAGCCGGTCGAGATCGCGACGGCAGACGAGCACGCCGACGCGCTCGACCGCCTGGGATTTTCGATCACGCGCCTCGGGCCCGGGACGCTCGCCGTTCGCGCGATTCCTTCGGCGCTCGCCGACGCCGATGCGGCGACGCTGGCGCGCGGCGTGCTGCACGAGCTGCGCGACCACGGCGGCAGCGGCGCGATCGACGCGCATCGCGACGCGCTGCTCGCGTCGATGGCGTGCCACGGCGCCGTGCGCGCGAACCGGCTGCTCGCGATCCCCGAGATGAACGCGCTGCTCCGCGAGATGGAAGCGACCGAGCGCGCCGGCCAGTGCAACCACGGCCGGCCGACGTGGTACCAGCTCACGCTTCCCGAGCTCGACCGGCTGTTCATGCGCGGCCGCTAGTCGAAGCGGCTCCGACCCATGAT
Organism: Casimicrobiaceae bacterium; assembly: GCA_036559685.1. Taxonomy (GTDB): domain Bacteria; phylum Pseudomonadota; class Gammaproteobacteria; order Burkholderiales; family Casimicrobiaceae; genus VBCG01. Next base: position 2,302 of record DATBSV010000143.1, on the reverse strand, counting down.
CCTGCTCATGGGCCCCACCGCGTCGGGCAAGAGCACGCTCGCGCTCTCGCTCGCCGACGCGCTCGGCGGCGAGATCGTCACCGTCGACTCGGCGCAGGTCTACCGCGGGATGGATGTCGGCACCGCGAAGCCCGACGCCTCGACGCGTGCACGCGTGCCGCACCATCTGGTCGACGTGATCGAGCCGACTGCCGCGTACTCGGCGGCGCGCTTCTGCGCCGACGCGCGAGCCGCCGTCGATGGCATTCGCGCGCGCGGCCGCGTTCCGATCCTCGCTGGCGGCACGATGCTGTACTTCAAGGCGTGGACGGAAGGGCTGTCCGCGCTGCCGCGCGCCGACCTGGCGATGCGCGCCGCGATCGATGCCGAGGCCGCGACGCACGGCTGGCCCGCATTGCATGCCGAGCTCGCGCGCGTCGACCCGACGACCGCAGCGCGGCTCCGCCCGCACGACGCGCAGCGCATCCAGCGGGCGCTCGAGGTCGCGCGGCTGACCGGCCGGCCGATGTCGTCGTTCCAGGGCCAGCGCGCGCCCGCCGACGACACCGCTTCGATCCGCATCGCACTGATGCCGCGCGACCGCGCGCGCCTGCACCGCGACATCGCGGCGCGATTCGACGCGATGCTCGCGGCCGGTCTGGTCGACGAGCTCGCGTCGCTGCGGCAACGCCACGCGCTCGACCGCGCGATGCCGTCGATGCGCTGCGTCGGCTACCGGCAGGCGTGGGCGTTCCTCGACGGCGAGGTCGACCGCGACGGCCTGCGCGAGTCCGGCATCGCGGCGACGCGCCAGCTCGCGCGGCGCCAGCTCACGTGGCTACGCGCGACGCCGGCGCAGGCGTTCGACCCCTGGGAACCCGACCTGACCGCGCGGGTACTGGCCCTCCTTACGCGCGGTTCGCCCGTGCGATAATTACCGGCTCCATGCGCCGCACCCTCTACGACAAGCTCTTCGACAGCCACGTCGTCCGCACCGAGGCGGACGGCACCGCGCTGTTGTACATCGACCGCCACCTCGTGCACGAGGTGACGAGCCCGCAGGCGTACGAGGGTCTCAAGCTCGCCGGCCGCAAGCCGTGGCGCGTCGGCTCGATCGTCGCGACCGCGGACCACAACACGCCGACCAAGGACTGGGCGAAGGGCATCCAGGACCCGATCTCGCGCACGCAGGTCGAGACGCTCGACGCGAACATCCGCGCGTACGGCGCGAAGGCGTACTTCCCGTTCCTCGACCGCCGCCAGGGCATCGTGCACGTGATCGGCCCCGAGACCGGCGCGACGCTCCCGGGCATGACGGTCGTGTGCGGTGACTCGCACACGAGCACGCACGGCGCGTTCGGCGCGCTCGCGTGGGGCATCGGCACCTCCGAGGTCGAGCACGTCCTCGCGACGCAATGCCTGCTCACCAAGCGCGCGAAGACGATGCTGATCCGCGTCGAGGGGCGGCTCGGCCGTGGCGTCACGCCGAAGGACGTCGTGCTCGCGATCATCGGCCGCATCGGCACCGCCGGCGGCACCGGGCATGCCGTCGAGTTCGGCGGCTCGACGATCCGCGCGCTGTCGATGGAAGGGCGCATGACGATCTGCAACATGGCGATCGAAGCCGGCGCGCGCGCCGGCTTGATCGCGCCCGACGACACGACGTTCGCGTACCTGCGCGGCCGGCCGTTCGCGCCGCAGGGCGAGCTGTGGGACAAGGCCGTCGCGATGTGGCGCGCGCTGCACGGCGACGAAGGCGCGGCGTTCGACGCGACGCACGTGTTCGACGCCGCCGAGATCCAGCCGCAGGTCACCTGGGGCACGTCGCCGGAGATGGTCGTCCCGGTCGACGGCCGCGTGCCGGACCCGGACCGCGAGCGCGACGAGGCGCGGCGCGAAGGCATCGTGCGGGCGCTCGCGTACATGGGCCTCGAGCCCAACACCGCGATCACCGACATCGCGATCGACAAGGTGTTCATCGGCTCGTGCACGAACTCGCGCATCGAGGACCTTCGCGCCGCCGCCGCGGTCGCGCGCGGCCGCCACATCGCATCGAACGTGAAGCTCGCACTGGTCGTGCCGGGGTCGGGCAGCGTCAAGGCGCAGGCCGAGTCCGAGGGGCTCGACGCGGTGTTCCGCGCCGCGGGCTTCGAGTGGCGCGAGCCCGGCTGCTCGATGTGCCTCGCGATGAACGACGACCGGCTCGAGCCGGGCGAGCGCTGCGCGTCGACGTCGAACCGGAACTTCGAGGGCCGCCAGGGCACCGGCGGCCGGACGCACCTGGTCAGCCCCGCGATGGCGGCGGCGGCGGCGATCGAAGGCC
>DATBSV010000142.1:0-5863 GCA_036559685.1 Casimicrobiaceae bacterium | reverse complement strand
CCCGACCGGCAGTCGCGGCGGCGAGGCGACGCAAGCCGGTCTCGCGTTCGTGTGGCGCGAGAACGTCGGGGCGACGCCGAATCCCGCGTTCCGCCGCATCGACGTCGAGGTCGCCGAGGCCGCCGCACCCGATTACGTGCTTGCGCGCCTGACCGGTTATGTCGCCGGCGCCGTCCGTCCATGACACGCGCACGGGGATTCCGACCGCCGGGCCGCCCCAAGGTCGGCGTGCCCCCTGGGGGGAGACGAGCGAAGCGAGTTACGAGCGGATTCACTCTTGTCGAGGTGCTGGTCGCGCTCGCGGTCCTCGCGGTGTTCGCGACGTTCGCGTGGCAGGCGACCGCGTCGCTCGTCGACGGCGAGGCGCGGCTGTCGGCCGAGGCGCGGCGCTGGCAGCGGCTCGACGCCGTGTTCGCGCGCCTCGACGCCGACGTGCGCGCGGCGGTGCCGCGGCCCATCCGCGTCGCGCAACGGCGCGAGCCCGCTTTCGTCGGTGCGCGCGACGCGTTCGCGTTCACGCGCGCGGGCGATGCGTCCGGCGACACCGCCGAGGGCCTGCGCATCGCGTACCGGCATAGCGGGGACACGCTCGAGATCGCGTACTGGCCGCGCCTCGATCGGGTTGCCGGCGTCGAGCCGACCGTGTACCCGCTCGCGAGCGACATCTCGCGCGTGGAGCTTCGCTATCTGGACGACGACGGGGCAACGTTCGAGCGCTGGCCGCCGCGCGATGGCGTCGGCCTGCCTCGCGCGCTCGCGATTGGCGTGACGCTCGGCGACGGCCTTCGCGTCGAGCGGCTGGTGGTGCTGCGATGAATACGACGCGCGAGCGCGGCGCGGCGCTGATCGTCGCGATGCTCGTCGCGGCGATCGCGGCGGCGGTCGCGACGACGCTCACGGTCGAGGGTGCGCGCTGGCAGGCGCTGGTCGAAGGCCGGCGCGATCACGCGCGCGCGGTTTCGCTCGCGTCCGCGGGCATCCAATGGGCGCGGCAGGTGCTCGCCGACGACGCGACCCACGGGCCGATCGATCATCTCGCCGAGCCTTGGGCTTTTCCGCTGCCCGCGACGCCGGTCGACGGCGGCAGCGTGGAAGGACGCATCGACGACGCGCAGGCGCGACTGAACGTCAACGGCATCGGCGGCGGCGATGGCAGCGCGGCCATCGCGCGCCAGCGCCTGGGCCGCGTGCTCGCGCGAGACGGCGTCGATGCCGCGCTGGTCGACGCGATCGCCGATTTCATCGACGCCGACGAAGCGCCGCGCGAACGCGGCGCCGAGGATGCGGCGTACGCGCAGTCGGGTGGGGTGACGCCGAACGCGCCGCTCGTGCGCGTGGGCGAGCTCGCGGCGGTGCGCGGCGTCACGCCCATCGCGCTCGTGCGCCTGGCGCCGGACATCGCGGCGCTTCCGCTCGAAGCGACCGTCAACGTGAACACGGCGACGCCCAACGTTCTCGCCGCGATCCTCCCGTCGCTCGATGCGGAAGCCATCGCGGCGATCGTCGCCGCGCGAAGCGAGCGGCCGTATGCGTCGGTCGACGACTTCGTCGTCCGCAACGCGGTGCGCACGACCTCGATCGAGACCGCCGGGCTCGGCGTCGGCAGCCGTCATTTCCTGGTCAGCGTGCGCGCGCGCCAAGGGCAGGCGATCGTCCGGGCCGAGGCGCTGATATCGCGCGGCGGCGGTCCCGTACCGGCGGTCGTCTGGCAGGTCATCGATTAGACTCCTTCGCCGATGACCCTCCTGCGGATCAAGCTCCCGATGCCGTTCGACCCTGCGTCCGAGGCGGCGTGGTGGCGCGTCGACGATCGCGGTCGCATCGTCGACCGCGGCCGCGGGCCGCCGGCATCGTGGCCGAACGCCGATCGACGCGAGGCGGTGCTCGGCGCGCAGGACGTGCGCATCGTCGCGCTGGTACTGCCGCCGATGAGCGCATCGCGCCTGCCGTCCGCCGCGGCCTACGCGCTCGAGGACCAGCTCGCTGCGCCGCTCGAGTCGATGCACATCGCCGTCGAGCCGCCGGCGACGCGCGATGGCGTCACCCTTGCACGCGTCGTCGATCGCGACACGATCGCCTGGCTCGCGTCGCACCGGCCCGCGCTCGACCGCGTCGTCGCGGAGCCCGACCTCGTTCCGCGCGACAGCGCCGCGCAGCGGTACTTCGATGCCGACGGGCACGGCTTCGTCCGCCAAACCGACGGCAGCGCGTATGCCGTCGACGCGTCGTCCGAGCGCGGGACGCCCTGGTCGGTCGAGCGAGCGTCGCCCGAGGCGTGGGCCAGCGCCCCGGACCTGCGGCTTGGTTACCTTCACGACGCAGGGGTGTCGCGTCGTCCGCTTGCCCGCGCCCTCGTTCCCGCGCTCGCGCTCGTCATCGCCGCGCTCGCGCTGCACGTCGTCGCGACCGCGGCGCAATGGGCGCACGACCGCTTTGTCGTGTGGCGCGCCGATCGCGCCGTCGTCGCGCTCGCGCGCGACGCGGGGCTCGAGCCGGGGCCGGACGCCCGCGCCGCCGAAGCGCTGCTCGCGCGGCGCGCCGCGACGACTTTGCACGCAGGCGCGCGGCCGGCCGATGGCGACGCACTGCCGTTGCTCGCGCGCGCGGCCCAGGCGCTCGGCGCCTTGCCTGCCGGCAGCGTCCGCAAGATCGCGCTGTCCGAGCGTCGCCTCGTGGCCGAGCTCGCCGCGCTCGACGAGGCGCGACTGGCGCGCGTCCTGCGCGAGCTCGCGAACGCCGGATTCGAGGCCGTCAGCGCGCCGATCGCGGGCGGCGTGCGCATCTCGGCCACGCTCGCGCCGTGAACGGCGCCCTGCGCGATCGCTGGGCCACGCTCGCGCCGCGCGAGCGGGGCCTGCTCGTCGTCGGCGCGATCGTCGTCGCGGGCGCGCTGATCTATGCGGTCGCCTGGCGACCGCTCGCCGACGACCTGCCGCGCGCCCGCGCGGATGCCGAGCGCGCCGAGCGCCGGCTCGCGGCGGCGACCGCATCCGCGTCGGTGGCGGGCTCGCGCACGCAGGCGCCGTTGCGCGGCCCGCTCGACCTGTCGATCCGCGCCGCGCTCGCGCGCCAGGGCGTGGGCACCACCGACGCCGTCGTCGAAGTCGCGGGGACACGCGCCGCGCTGACGATCCCGTCGATCCGTTTTTCGACGCTCGTCGCCCTCGTCGACACGCTCGCGCGGAACGAGGCGGTGCACGTCGTCGACGCGACGATCGCCGCGCGCGTCGAGCCCGGACAGGTGCGCGCCGAGCTCACGCTCGCGCGCTGACGCAATGGGACGTCTCGCTGCCCTGGTGCTGTTCTTTCTGGTCGTCGCCGTCGTCGTGCTGGCGCTCCAGGCGCCTGCGACGTGGGTCGCGCACCGCGTCTCCGAGGCGATCGGCGGATCGATGCGCGTCATCGAGGCCGAGGGCACCGTATGGGATGGTCGCGGCGTGCTGACGAGCCCGGACGGCCGCTGGAAGGTTCCGGTGGCCTGGCACCTGAAAGCGGCGCCGCTGGTGTTCGGCGAGATCGAGGTCGAGCTCTCGGCGCAGCCCGGTCTCGACACGCCGCGCGGCACGCTGCGCATGTCGCGCACCGGCTTCGCGACCCAAGGCCTCGTGCTCGACCTGCCCGCGACGATCCTCGAAAGCGCGTTCGCGGGACGCTCGCCTGCGACGTTCGGCGGAGAGATCCGCGTCGAAGCGCGCGACCTCGCCGTCGCAGGCACGCAGGCGAGCGGCGCAATGACGATGCGCTGGGACCGCGCGCGCCTGGTCGCGCCCGACGGCACGAGCGTGTCCCTCGGCGTCGTGACGGCGCGCTTCGAGCCGCGCGACGGCGCGCTCGCCGGCCGCATCGCGAATACGGGCGGCGAGGTCGCGATCGACGGCACGATGACGATGTCGCGCGTCGCGGTCGGACTCGACGCGACGCTCGCGCCGCGCACCGGCGCGAACGAGCGGGTCGTGCGCGTGCTTTCCTCGCTCGGTCCGCCCGACGCGAACGGCGCGGTCCACTTGCAGTGGCTGTCCGAGCGGCGCTGAAACGAGCGCCTGCGACGGCGGTCGCAGTGCCGCCGCGCCTCGCGGCGATCGATGCACTGCGCGGGCTCGCGATCGTCGCGATGATCCTGTTTCACTTCTCGTTCGACCTCGCGCTGTTCCGGATCGCGCGGTTCGATTTCGAGCACGACCTGTTCTGGATCGCCGCGCGCGCGGCGATCGTGGCGACGTTCATGGGCCTCGTCGGCGTGTCGCTCGTGCTCGCGGCCGGTCAGGACGTTCCGCCGTCGCGTCGCTGGCGACGCGTCGCCGTGATCGCCGCAAGCGCGCTCGCGGTGAGCGCGGCGAGCTTCGCGTTGTTTCCGCACACGTGGATTCGCTTCGGGATCCTGCACGCCATCGCGCTGTCGAGCGTGATCGCGTGGCCGCTGGTGCGACGTCCGCGACTGGCGCTCGGGCTCGGGCTTGCGATCGTCGCGGCGGGCACGCTCGTCGCGCATCCGGCGTTCGACTCTCCCGCGTTGCAGTGGATCGGCTTCACGACCGTGCCGCCGGCGACCGAGGACTACGTGCCGCTTTTCCCGTGGCTCGGCGTCACGCTGATCGGGATCGCCCTCGGCGACGCGCTCGCGCGTCGCGGGGTCGCCCCGTTGCGTCCGCTGGCGAACGCGCCCAGCCTGCTCCGCTGGCTGGGGCGCCACAGCCTCGCGGTCTACCTGGTCCACCAGCCCGTGCTGATCGGCGCGCTGGCGATGGTGCTGGGTCGCCTTCCCTAGCGCTATACGGTCGCTTCGTTGTCCGCATGGAAGGTCTCGAACGCCATCACCTGGAGCTCCACCTGGTCCTTCCTGATGCCATAGGCTTCGCGGATGCTCGCGGACAGCTTGTCGCGCTTGCCGGCGATTTCGTTCAGCTGCCCGTCGGTCAACCTGCTCCATCGTTGCTTGGCGCTGGCGTGTAACCACGGCCAACGGGATTCGATGTTGTCCCAGCTCATGAGCCTCTCCTCGGTCTTGGGGGCGTTGCCGCCACCCTATCGGAGGCGCGTGCGGTCGTCGGTGCGGAGGCCCACACACAGACGCTCTATGTGCGATACCGCACGTTATCCGGCCGCCGGGACTAGAATGGGTCCATGGACTCCGGGCCACCGCGCCGCGTTGCCAAGGCTTCGAAACGGGTAGCGTCGTCGACGCGTCCTCGCGCCGTCGCGCACGCGGAACCCCACCCTCGCCAGAACCACTTGCTGGACGCGTTGCCCGTCGCCGACTACGAGCGCATCGCCTCGCATCTGGAGCTGGTGCCGATGCCCCTCGGCGGCGTCCTTTACGAATCCGGGTCGACGATGCGCTACGTCTATTTTCCGACGACGTCGATCGTCTCGTTGCTCTACGTGATGGAGAACGGCGCGTCGGCCGAGATCGCCATCGTGGGCAACGAAGGCATCCTCGGCATCTCGCTGTTCATGGGCGGCGAGACCACGCCAAGCCGCGCCGTAGTGCAAAGCGCTGGCCAAGGCTATCGGCTCAAGGCCGCGTTGATCAAGACGGAGTTCGAGCGGTTCGGCCCGACGATGAACCTGCTGCTGCGCTACACGCAGGCCCTGATCACGCAGATGTCGCAGACCGCGGTGTGCAACCGGCACCATTCGGTCGACCAACAGCTGTGCCGGTGGCTGCTGCTGAGCCTCGATCGCCTGTCGTCCAGCGAGCTGTCGATGACGCAGGAGCTGATCGCCAACATGCTGGGCGTGCGTCGCGAAGGCGTGACCGAGGCCGCGGGGAAGCTGCAGGACGCCGGCCTGATCCGCTATCACCGCGGCAAGATCACGGTGATCGACCGGCCTGGGCTCGAGGCGCGGACCTGCGAGTGCTACC
>DATBSV010000141.1:0-13642 GCA_036559685.1 Casimicrobiaceae bacterium | reverse complement strand
CGACGATCCGGTGCCGGCCCTGCGGCGACTGCAGCGTGAGCCCGCGGCCCGACGCGGCCACGACCGTGCTGACGACGTTCGCGTTGGTCATCGTCGTCCCGGGTGCGAGGTCCCAGGGACCCTGCCCGGGCGCGACGCTCGGCGCGAGGTAGTGGACCTCGATCGCGACGTCGTCGCCGTTGGCCGCGCGCGTCGTCGCCGATCCGACGTAATCGCCGGCCTTGAGGTCGTCGAAGCGCGCGGCCTTGGTGACGGTGACGCCGAGGTCGTCGGCCAGCTTGAGCGAGAGCTCGCGCCCGTCGCGCGCCCGGATCGTCATCGTCGCCGCGTCGACCGCCACGATCGTGCCCCGGACACGCGTGGCCGCCTGGCTCTGCGCGTCGGCCGCGGCCAGCGCGGCCGCGGCGACGCAGGCGATCAGTGCGAATTGCTTGACCACTAAAGTAATCTCACGAGCAGCCGGCGACGCACTTGCCCTGCCCGTCGAACTCGATCGTGCGGCCGGCCACGGCGAGCACGGTCGGGCTCTTGAGCAGCGCCGACAGCTGCTCGGTGCGCGAGCCCGGTCGTGCCTTGCCGCCCTGCGTCGCCGCCTCGTTCGGGTGGGTGATGACGACGGTCGCCGGCTTGACGATGTCGTTCGCGATGTAGGCGCCCGACGCCATCGTGATCGAGCTCACGCCCAGGTTCAGCACCATCAGGTTGGGCTTGTGGAAATCGGCGACGACGGTCTTCTGGTCGGCGTGCACCGCGGTGTCGCCGGTGAAGTAGACGACCAGCCCGTTGGTGAAGCGGACGACGTAGCCCGACGGCGGCCCGAGCGGCAGCGACAAGTTGTCCGGCTCGAGATTCTTGCGCTCGGCCTCGCTGAGCAGGCCGCGCGTCACCGAGCTGTCGTGGGATGCCGGCACGATCGTGACCTCGACGGCTTTGGTCGCGTTGGCGGTCTTGAACGACCGGGTGCCGCCCAGGTTGTTGCCCGCGAGGCAGGCGGCCGCGAACGGCACCGTATGGTCGTCGCCGCTCGATCCGACCGGGCAGGCGCCGGTCGGACGCCCCTTGATCGATTCGACGCGCTTGCCGAGGAAGTTCGCCATCTGGATGATCATCACCAGCCCGGCGTTCTTCGACGCGGCGATCTCGGCGGTCGTGGTGTTCGGCGCGGCGGTCGCCAGCGTGGGCTGGTTGCAGGTTCCCGCCTCGAGAGCGGTCAGGCGCTGGTCGCCCATGTGGTCGCCGTGCGCGTGGCTCAGGAGCACGAGGTGCACGGTGCCGAGGCGCGGGTCGTCGCCGCCGAGCACCGACTGGCCGGGGTCGTAGAGGATGCGCACGCCGGTCGGATCCTCGAGGATCATCGCGCGGTCGCGGTTGCAAAGCTCGCCGTTGTGCGTGCCGAGCGGGATCATCCTGACGTTCTGCGCGGCGCAAACACCGGCGAAGGTCGCGAGCATCAGCGGCACTAGGCCGCGCGAGAGCGATGGCATGGGTGGCTTCCTCCGTGGGGTCGGGCCGGCAAACAGCGGCCGGCATCGGCCTATTCCTGGCCTACCGGGGCACTTCGCCGAGCACGATGCAACGGCGGATCACCCGGCGCTCGCGTGCCGGATCGTACGCGGTCGCGCGATGCAGCACGCAGCGATTGTCCCAGACGATCAGCTGCCCCGGCGACCAGCGGTGCCGGTAGGTCAGGTCGTCGTGCACGATCGCCGCGTTGAGCTCCTCGATCAGCGCGCGGCCCACGTCGTAGGGCATCCCGACGATCGCCTCGGCGTGATCGCCCAGGAACACGCACTTGCGGCCGGTCTCGGCGTGGGTGCGGAGGACCGGATGGTCGACCGGCGGGCGGGCGCGCCGCTGTTCGTCGGTCAGCGGGTCCTCGGCGTGGCGGCGGGAGCGCGAGAAGTCGAGGTTGTGCACCGCGCGCAGGCCCGCAAGACGCGCCTTCCACGCGGGGCTCAACCGCTCGTAGGCGCCGTACATGTCGCAGAAGTGCGTCTCGCCCCCTGAAGCGCTCGCGACCTCGGCGTAGAGGATCGTCGCCTGGCCGGTCACCCGCTGCCATGAGCCGTCGGTGTGCCACGCCATCGTGCCGCGGTCCGGGTGCCGGCCGTTCGGGTTGCCGCTCGCGTCGAGGTTGGTGAGCCGGTAGAGCTCGGGGAAGCCGTCCGCGTGGTACTGGTTCATCACGTGGACCTGGACCTCGCCGAAGCGGCGCGCGAACGCGACCTGCCGCGCCGGCGAAAGACCGTCGGCGTCGAACAGCAGCACCTGGTGCGCGAGGAACGCGTCGCGGATCGCGCGGAACGCGGCGTCGTCGACGCCCGTCTCGAGGTCCGCGCCGAGCACTTCGGCACCGAGATGCGGGGACAGCCGGATCGTGGCGATCGCGCTCATGGCCGGCGCTCGAACGGGGGACCAAGAATACCCCGGCCCTGCCCGATATACTCGTAGCCCTTCTGTCAAGAAACGGGAAAGCAATGCCGACGGTGGTGGCAAAGCTGCGCGCGGCGCAGGGCAAGGGCGACGCGCTGGCCGCGCTCCTGACCGAGCAGTGCGGCGTGGTCCGCGCGACCGAGCCCGGGTGCGTCGCCTACCGCCTGCACCGCGCGGACGGCGAGCCCGACCTGTTCCTGTTCTACGAGGTCTACGTCGACGACGCGGCGTTCGAGGCGCACCGCCGCTCGCCGCACCTCGCGGCGTTCCGCAAGCGCCGCGAGGACGAGGGACTGACCGCCGGTCCACCCGACGTCGTCGTCTACCGCGCGCTCACGGAGTAACGCGGCCGGTTCGATGGCCACCCTTCGCGACGACTGCGCGAGACACGCGCGCGCCTCCGGCACCGCCGTCGCGCTCGCCGCGCCCGATCGTCCCGACTGGACTTACGCACGGCTCGCCCGCGGCCTCGATCGCGCGGGAGCGACACTCGCCGAGCTCGGCTACGGTCGAGCCAGTCGCATCGCCACCGCGCTCCCCAACGACCGGACCTCCGCCGCGATGCTTTTGGCGGGATCGACGTGGGCGGCGCTCGCTCCACTCGACGCGCGCCTCGACGCCCCCCAAGCGCGGCGGCTCTTCGAGGCGATGCGCATCGACGCGCTCGCGATCGCGCCCGACGGCGCCGACGCGCCCGTCGCCCAGGCGGCGCGCGATGCGGGTCTAGCGCTCCTGGTCGTGACCCCGGCGGCCGATGGCGATGACGACCTGTTCGCGTTGTCGACCTCCCACGCGCGCTCCGCGGTGTCCGCGCGCGCGCCGACCTCCGACGACATCGCGCTGCTGGTGCCGACGAGCGGCACGACCGGCGTGCCGCGCGTCGTCGCGATGTCGCACGCCGTTCTCGAGGCCGGCGGCCGGCGCACCGCGCTCACCGCGCACGATCGCGTGCTCGCGCTGTCGCCGCTCTCCACGTCGAGCGGCTTCGGGGTCGCGATCACCGTGCCGCTCAAGGTCGGCGCGACGAGCATGATCGTGCCCGGCTACGACGAGCGCGCGTTCTTCGGCTGGCTCGCGTCGTACCGGCCCACGTATTACTCGGCGAGCCCGACGGTGCACGCGGCGATCGCCGATGCGCTGGCGCGCCGCGGCGAGCGGCTGCCGCCTTGCGTGCGCTTCGTGCGCTCGAGTAGCAACGGCATGACCGCGGCGCTGCAGGCGCGAATCGAAACCATGCTGGGCGTCCCGGTGATCCAGGGCTATGGCTCGACCGAAGGCGGCCTGATCGCGCACGACGAGCCGCCGCCCGCGCGCCGCAAGCCGGGCACGGTCGGACGGCCGATCGCCGACGTCCGCATCGTCGACGACGCGGGACGCGAGTTGCCGGTCGGCTCGGAGGGCGAAATCGTCGTGCGCGGGGCCGCGGTGGTGCGCGGCTACGAGAACGACGAGGCCGCCACGCGCGAGTCGTTCCGCGACGGCGCTTTCCATACCGGCGACGTCGGCCGCCTCGACGACGATGGCTACCTGTCGATCACCGGGCGGATCAAGGAAATGATCAACCGCGGCGGCCTCAAGGTCGCGCCCGCCGCCGTGGATGCCGTGCTTCTCTCGCACGCCGACGTGCAGGACGCCGCGACGGTGGGCATCCCGCACCGCTCGCTCGGCGAGGACGTCGTCGCCGCCGTGATCCTGAAGCCGGGCGCGACGGCGGACGCCGAGGCGCTGCGCCGCCATGCGCGCGAGAAGCTCGCCCCGCACCAGGCGCCCAGCCGCGTGGTGATCGTCGACGCGTTGCCGCGCGGCGCGCTCGGTAAAGTGCGGCGCGCCGAGCTCGCCGCGACGCTCGAGCAGATGCTGCGCGCGGCCTATGTCGCGCCGCGAGACGACGACGAGCGGATCGTCGCCGACGTCATCGCCGACGTGCTCGCGTTGCCGAGGGTCGGCGCGCACGACCACTTCTTCGAGCTGGGCGGCGATTCGCTGTCGAGCGCACAGGTCCTCGCGCGGATCGCCTCCCGCACCGGCGTCGCGCTCAACGCGGCCGCGTTGTTCGATGCGCCGACCGTCGAGCAACTGGCGCGGGCGATCGACGGCGCCCGCAAGCGCGCCGTGTCGGCCGAGCCGCTGCTCGTTCGGCGCGAGCGTCGCCCGGCCCCGTGAGCCAGGCGTACATCGCCCCGGCGTCGTACCAGCAGCGCCAGATGTGGGCGCTCGACCGGCTCATCGCCAATCCGGCCGCCTACGGCGAAGCGTGGACCGCGCGCGTGCGCGGTGCGCTGGACCTCGACGTGCTCGAGCGCGCGCTCGCCGCGATCGTGGACCGGCACGACACGCTGCGCACGACCTTCGAGCTCGTCGACGGCGAGCTCATGCAGCGTGTCGGACCGACCGGCACGTTCGCGCTCGCGCGCGACGACGTGTCCGGGCATCCATTCGTCGAGCGCGAGGCCGAGGCGCGCCGCATCGTGGCGCGGGTCGTTTCCGCGCCGGTCGACCTGATCGCCGGGCCGATCCTTCGCGCGCACGCGATCGCTCTGGCGCACGACGAGCACTGGCTGATCGTCGCGAGCCACCACATCGTGTTCGACCGCTGGTCGGCGTCGATCTTCGCGCGCGAGCTCGCGCTGGCGTACGAAGCGTTCGCGGCCGGGGCCGCGCCGGCATGGGACGAGCTTCCAGTGCAGTACGCCGACTACGCCGAGTGGCAGCGCGAGCGCCTGGACGGCGGACTGATGGAGACGCAGGTCGCGTATTGGCGCGAAGCGCTGGCCGGCGTCGCGCCGCTCGAGCTCCCGATCGACCGGCTGCGGCCCGCGCAGGCGTCGCATCGCGGCGGCGAGGTCGCGTTCGCGATCGACGCGGCGACCGCTGCGAAGCTCCAGGCGCTGGCGCGCCGCCATGAGGCGTCGCTGTTCATGGTGCTGCTGGCAGCCTTCGAGGCGTTCGTGCACCGCTGGAGCGGACAGACCGACATCGCGGTCGCCGTTCCCGTCGCGGGCCGCTCGCGGCCCGAGCTCGAGGGGATGATCGGCTATTTCGCGAACGTCGTCGTGATGCGCGGTGACGCGTCGGACGACCCGACGTTCGAAGCGTTCCTCACCGCGGTGCGCGCCGACGCCCTCGCCGCGCTGGACCACGCCGACCTGCCCTTCGAGAAGCTGGTCGAGCGCCTGGCGCCGCGGCGCGACGCCGGCCGCAATCCGCTCGCGCAGGCGTCGTTCCGGTTGCGCAATACGCCACCGACGGCGATCCGGCTTCCGGGCCTCGACGTCGAGCGGCTCGACGCGCTGCATCCCGCGGCGGCCAAGTTCGATCTCGCCATGACGATCGAGGACGTCAGCGGCGCGCTCGTCGGGTGCATCGAGTATGCGACCGACCTGTTCGACGCCGCGACGGTCGAGCGCGCCGGCGAGCAGTGGCGCACGCTCGTGCGCGCCATCGCCGACGATCCGTCGCGTCCGCTGTCACGGCTGCCGATGCAGGACGCGTCGGCGCGCGCGCAGCAGATCGCGCGCGGGCGCGAGGGCGAGCGGCCCTACCCGCACGACGTCGGCGTTCACCGTCTGGTCGAAGCGGTCGCGCGCGCGACGCCCGACGCCATCGCGATCGTCGACGGCGACCACGTCGCGACCTACGCCGAGCTCGACACGCGGGCGAACCGGCTCGCGCACGCGCTCGTACGCCGCGTCGCGACTCCCGGCGCGCGGATCGGCCTCGCCTTCGAGCGCGGCGCCGCCATGGTCGTCGCGATGCTCGCGACGCTCAAGGCCGGTCATGCCTACGTGCCGCTGGACGTCGAGTGGCCCGCCGCCCGCCGCGACGCGATCGCCGCCGATGCCGGGCTCGCGCTCACGCTGGGCCCCGGCGACGTGACGACGATCGGCGCGGAATCCACCGCACCGCTCGATCGCGATCCTGCCGACCCGGGCGGGGCGCCGGCGTACGTGATCTACACGTCGGGCTCGACCGGCGCGCCCAAGGGCGTCGAGGTGCCGCACCGCGCGATCGCGCGGCTCGTGCGCGACACCGACTACCTGCAGGTCGTCGCGAGCGATGTCGTCGCGAACGCCGCCCATCCGGCGTTCGACGCGACGACGTTCGAGGTCTTCGGCGCGCTTGCCAACGGCGCGCGTCTGGTCGTGGTCCCGCGCCTCACCGCGCTCGCGCCGCGCGCGCTCGCGCAGGCGCTGCGCGCCAACGCTGTGAGCGTCCTGTTCCTGACGACGTCGCTGTTCCACGAGGTCGCGCGCTCGACGCCCGACGCGTTCGCGGGCTTGCGCGCCGTGCTGTTCGGCGGCGAGCTCGCCGATCCGCGCCTGGTGCGCGAGGTGTGCGAGGCGGGCAAGCCGCGTCGGCTGCTGCACGTGTACGGGCCGACCGAGACCACGACGTTCGCGACCTGGCATGCGGTCGACGCGGTGCCCGACGACTGCGCGGCGGTGCCGATCGGGCGTCCGATCGCGAACACCACGGCACTCGTGCTCGACGACAGGCTCGAGCCGGTGCCCGACGGGTTGCCGGGCGACCTGTGGCTCGGCGGGCCGGGCCTCGCGCTCGGCTATGTCGGCGCACCGCAGCTGACCGCCGAGCGCTTCGTGCCTCACCCGTTCGACCCGACGCCGGGCGCTCGCCTCTACCGCACCGGCGATCGCGTGCGCGTCGATGCGCGCGGCGATCTCGTCTACCTCGGGCGCCGCGACCGGCAGGTGAAGATCCGCGGCCAGCGCATCGAGCTCGACGAGATCGAGCAGGCACTCGCGCGGCTGCCCGAGATCCGCGAGGCGGCCGTGGTGGCGGTCGGCGCGGGATCGGACGCGCGGCGCATCGTCGCGTACGCCGTGCCGTCGAATCCGAATGCGCCGCCGCCGGCGAACCTGCGCCGCGACCTGAAACGCGTGCTTCCCGACGTGATGCTGCCGTCGTCGGTCGTGTGGATGCGCGCGCTGCCGCTCAACGACAGCGGCAAGGTCGACCGCCGCGCGCTGCCGCCGCCGCCCGACGACGCGCCGGCACGCCCGGCCGACGCCAAGGTCCTGCCGCGCGACATGCTCGAGCAGGTGATCGCCGGGCACTGGGAGCGCCTGCTCGGCCGCGCGCCGATCGGCATCGACGAGCACTTCTTCGAGATCGGCGGCCATTCGCTGCTCGCGGCGCGCCTGATGGACGAGATCGAGAAGGCGTCGGGCATCGCGCTGCCGCTCGCCGCGCTGTTCGCCGACGACACGGTCGCCGGCCTGGCCGAGCGCCTGCGCCGCCGCGTCGAGAACGACGAGGCGCCGCTCGTCGTGCTGCACCCGGACGGCGCGCGTCCGCCGCTCGTGCTGTTGCACGGCGACCTCACCGGCGGCGGGTTCTACAGCCGCGCGCTCGCCCGACACCTCGGTCCGGACCAGCCGATGCTCGTCGTGCACCCGCACACGCTGCTCACCGGGGCGATCCCGCCGACGATCGCGGCGATGGCCGAGGACCGCGTGCGCGCGCTGCGCAAGGTGCGCCCGCATGGGCCTTATGTGCTCGCCGGGTATTGCAACGGCGCGTACGTCGCCTTCGAGATGGCGCGTCAGCTCGTCGCGGCCGGCGACGACGTGCCGGTGTGCGTCCTGCTCGAGGCGCATCCGCCGTCGGGCGACGCCGAAACCGAGGATGCGGGCTACCTGCTGCTCGACGCGAGCGGCGCGCCGCGGATGCTGGCCGCGGTGGACCACCAGAGCGAGATGCACCTCGCCTACCGGCGCGCGATGGACGCCTACGAGGGCGGACCGTACGACGGCGTGCTGGTCACGATCAATTCGCACGACGTGCTCGCCGACGCCGAGGCCGGCTGGCACCGGCTCGCGCCGAAGCTGGAGTGGCACCGGATCGCGGAGACGCACGTGCGCATCGTCACGCACCGGACCGCCGAAATGGCGGCCGTGATCGGCGCGGCGATCGACCGCGTCGTGGCGGGCGCGGTCAGCGCACGAAGCGGTGCGTCAGGTACTGATCGACCGGTCGCGTCTGCTTGATCACGCCGTAGTCCAGGAGCTGCTTCTGCATGCGCTCCCAGTCGGCGTCGCTCTGCGCGCCGAACGGCTTGCCGGGGACCGCGGGCTTCACCAGGCCGAGCGCCTCGACCAGGTCGGTCCGCGCGCCCGCGCGCCGCTCGGGCGTGAACCTGTCGGGCACGTGCTTGATGAGCGCCGCGAGCGCCTCGTCGGGATGGTCGACCGCGTAGGCCCATGACTTGAGCGTCGCCGCGACGAAGCGCGAAACGAGATCGGGTTGCGATTTCACGGTGTCGGCGCTGGCGACGATCGTGTACCCGACGACCTCGACGCCGTACGCGGCGTAGGCGAACGCGCGCACCTCGCCGCCCGGCGCGAGGATGCTGCGCCCCCACGCCGGCGCGTTCATCGCGTCGATGCGGCCCTGCAGGACCATCTGCGGCTTGAGCTGCGCGTCGATCGGCACGATCGTGACGTCGCCCGGCGCGAGGCCGGCGCCGCGCAGGAACGCGGGCAGCAGCGCGTCGGACGTGCCGCCCGGCGTCGAGCCGATCCGCTTGCCCTTGAGGTCGCCGACCGTCGTAATGCCCGACGAGGCGAGCACGAACAGCACGTCGGCGTTGCGCGGCATGATCGACGCGACCGAGACGACCGGCACGCCTTGCTGCACGCCGCGCACGACCGCGTCGGCGCCTGCGAAGCCGAACATGTCGGAGCCGTTGCCGACGAGCTGCACGACGTTGCCCGAGCCGCGCCCTTCCTTGATCGCGAGGTCGATCCCCGCCTCGCGGTACCACCCCTTCTCGAGGCCGAGGAAGAACGGCGCGTGGTAGCTCGTGTAGAGCCAGTCGATGCGGACGGTGACGGGCTCGGCGGCGGCGTCGATGATGGCGAGCGCCGAGGTGGAAAACGCGAGCGCGGCGACGATCGTGCGGGTGAACCTCACGGCATTCCTTTCAGGCGTTGCGAGACGTGCCAGCGCACCGTCACGCGCTCCAGCGCCTCGACCAGGTAGAACAGCGCGACCGCCATCACCGTGAGCACGACGGCCGCGGCGAACAGCGCCGGCGTGTCGAGGTTGCCGTTCGCGACCATGATGACACGGCCGAGCCCGCGGTCGGCGCCGATGAACTCGCCGACGACCGCACCGGTGACCGCGAACGTGATCGCGAGCTTCAGGCCGCCGAACAGGCTCGGCAGCGCCGAGGGCAACCTGAACATCGCGAACGTCTGCCAGCGTGTCGCGCCCATCGAGCGCGCGAGGTGGAGCTTCTCGGCTTCCACCGAGCGCAGTCCCACGACCCCGGCGACGACGACCGGGAAGAATGAGATCAGGAACGCCATCAGGACCTTCGGCGCGATGCCAAAGCCGAACCAGATGATGAACAGCGGCGCGATGGCGATCTTCGGCACCGCCTGCGAGCCGACGAGCAGCGGGTAGGTCGAGCGCTCGAACAGCGGCGAGCTCGCGATCGCGAGCGCGAGCGGCACGCCGACGAGCACCGACAGCGCGAAGCCGGCGAGCACCTCCTGCATCGTCGTCGTGCCGTGGTACACGAGGTCGCCGAAGTCGCGCACGAGCGCCTGGCCCACCATCCACGGCGTCGGAAGGATGAACGGCTTGACGTCGAACACGCGGACGACCACGTCCCACAGCACGATCAGCAGGACCAGCGTGACGAGCGGCGCGACCCAGGTGCGCTCGGACCGGATCGGCGCGCTCATGCGGCCGCCTCGGCGAGCGTGCGGTCGCGCAGCACGCCCCACTGCTCGAAGTAGCCGCGGATCTGACGCGCGTGATGGCCGAACGCCGGCCATTCGCGCATCTCGGGGTGGCGCGGACGCGGCAGGTCGATCGCGATGTCCGCCGCGACGCGGCCCGGGCGCGGCGTCATGACGATCACGCGGCTCGCGAGGAACACGGCCTCCTCGATCGCGTGCGTGACGAACAGCACGCCGGGCCGCCGCGCGAGCCACAGGTCCTGCAGGTCGAGGTTCATCTGCTCGCGCGTCAGCGCATCGAGCGCGCCGAACGGCTCGTCCATCAACAGGAGCGGCGGCTCGTGTACCAGGGCGCGGCAGATCGACACGCGCTGGCGCATGCCGCCCGACAGCTCGTAGGGATGGCGGTTCAGGAAGCCGTCGAGCCCCACGCGCGCGAGCAGCGCGCGGCTGCGCTCGCGCGTGGCGTCGCGATCGAGGCCGCGCACGTCCGCCTGCAGCATGACGTTCGCGAGCACGTCGCGCCAGTCGAGCAGCACCGGGTCCTGGAACACGATGCCGAGGTCGGTGAACGGGCGCTCGACGCGCGAGCCGCCGATCGTGACCGTGCCCTCGCTCGGATTGAGGAGGCCCGCGACGGCGAGAAGCAGCGTCGACTTGCCGCAGCCCGACGGACCGACGACCGCGACGAACTCGCCGGCGCCGACATCGAGCGAGACTTGGTCGAGCGCGTGGACCGGGCCGGCGCGCGTGGGATAGCGGTGCGAAAGCTCGCGGACCGAGACGAAGGGGGACGTTGCCATGGGCCGCCGGATGATACCGCGCGGGCATGCGACACTCGGCCATGCCCGAGATCCGGCCCGCCGCCACGGTTGTCCTCCTTCGCGACGGCGACGCGGGATTCGAGACGCTGATGCTGCGTCGCGACCCGGCCGCGCGCTTTCTCGGCGGCTATCACGTGTTTCCCGGCGGCGCGGTGATGCGGCGCTGGCCGCCGGCCGCGCAATGCCGTTCGACGACGCGTTCGACGAGGGACGCCCCTTCGTCGAAACGGGCGAGGTCGCGGCGCTTCAGATCGTTTCAGCGGCGCTCAAGGACTGAAGCGCTCTCCGCGACGCAAAGTGCGTCGCATGCGGCCGACGTTCGGCCGCGCGAACCGGAGAGCCCCATGCGCCGCCAGCCCCGTTACCCGCAGTCCCGTATCACCTCGGTCATCGCGGTCGCGTTCGTCGCCGCGATCGTCGGCATCGCGATCCCGGCCACCGTCACCGGCCTGTTCCACGGCCGCGGCCTGCCGTGGTCGGAAGCCGCGGCGACGCCGGCGCTCCTCGCGCCGACGTTGCACGTGGCCGACGCGACCCACAACAACTAGAACGCCGCACGAAGCCGCACCGGCGCGGCCGTCAGGCATCATGGCCGCGATGGAAACACCGCGCCTGACTGTCTCGGACATCGCGTGGACCGCCGTGCGCGCGCAGGGCGCCGGCGGGCAGAACGTGAACAAGGTCGCGAGCGCGATCCACCTGCGCTTCGACGTGCGCGCGTCTTCGTTGCCGGAGGACGTGAAGCTGCGCCTGCTTGCGGGCGGCGATCGGCGCATCACGCCCGACGGTGTCGTCGTGCTGAAGGCGCAGCGCCACCGCACGCAGGACCGCAACCTCGCCGACGCGCTCGCGCGGCTGCAGGCGATGGTCGACGCGGCGGCCATCGCGCCGAAGGTGCGTACGCCGACGCGGCCGACCCGCGCGTCGAAGCGCCGGCGCGTCGACGATAAGGTGCGCCGCGGCCGCGTGAAAGCGGCGCGCGGCAAGGTGGAGCCGGGCAGCTAGTGTCAGTACAGAACGAGCGGCGCCAGCTTGACGACGCTTCCTTCGATGTCGACGCGATAGAGCCCGGGCGCGCGGCAGCCGCTGCGCCTCGCCGTCGCACCCGGCTCGGCTCGCGCGAGGAGCGGCACGGCGATCTTCTCGATGAGGCCGAGGATCGCCGTGTTGTCCGAATTGTCCTTGATGTTGCCGAGTCGCCAGCCGTCGACGATCGTCACGTCGACGCCCGCCTTGCCGAAGCCCGACTTGATGTCGACGAGGAACGGCTTCGCGAGGTCGGGCAGGAAGACGGGCGCGCCGATCGCGCAGCGCGTCTCCGCGTCCACGCACGCGCCCTTGTCGTTCTTGGCGACGCACACTTCGCGCTGCGCCACCTCGACGACGACCATCGGGCCGTAGACGACGTAGCCGCTCGCCGTGCCGTCCTGCTCGTGCGCGCTGCGCTCGAGCGCGGGCGAGATCGGACGAATGGCGACGCCCGAGCACCCGGCAAGTGCGCACGCGACCACGATCCAACCTGTCCATCGTCCCATCGCGCTCCCCTCGCGGTCCGAACGCGGCGAATATACGCCTTGACCCGCCTGCCTGCCGGCCTAGGATGCGCGGGTCGAGCCATGGGGAGGTCCCGATGTCGAAGCTGCCGTTCGCCGTCCTCGTCGCCGCGGTTCTCGCCTGCGCGGCGCCGCCCGCCGCGCATGCCGACACCGGCGACGGCGCCTTCGAGAGCCGCGGCTTCCGGATGCCCGTCGCCTCCGCGCTCGCGTTCCGCGGACGCTCGACGATCGACAAGGCCGACGTGATCGTCGTCGCGATCAGTAACGGCGACTTCAAGGCCGACTGGTTCGCGAACTTCCACGACCGGCGCCGCGCGATCCAGCAGCGCATGAAGGCCAGCGACATTGCGATCGTGTACCTCGAGTTCAAGCCCGACGGCGCGTACCGGGGCTACTCGTTCTACTTCGGCCCGGGGAACGGGTGCGGCTACTGCGCGGGCAACCTCGGCGTCACGTCGACGGTGAAGCTCACCCAGGGGAAGCTCGTCGGGACGTGGAAGCTGAAGGACGACGCGCGCACCGCGGACGTCAAGCTCGATGTTCCTATCCTCTCCGACGACCACGGCGCCGCATTGCCGGCGGACGGCGGCGAGCCCGGCAAGGCGTTCCTCGCCTACCACGACGCGCTGGTGAAGCGCGACGCCAAGGCAGTGCGCGCGCTCGTCAGCAACGAGAACGGCCAATGGCTCGACGCGGCGGCGAAGAAGGGCAAGGTCGCCGCCGAGCTCGCGTCGATGGCGAAGGATCACCCCGAGAAATCGGTGCGCATCGTGCAGGGTTGGAGCAAGGGCAACCGCGCCGTACTGATCGTCGCCGGCGAGACCAGCGTCGTCCGGCTGGCCGGCGACGCGGTGCTCGTGAACGAAGGCGGCCGCTGGCGCGTCGACGACGAGCTCTACGACGTCGTGATGCAGTAGCGCGCGCCGGCCGCCGTCACGCGACCGCCGGCGCTTCGCCTTGCCGCGTCAGCTCTGCGTATTCCCGAGGAAATCGCGCTTGCCGACGTCCAGGCCGTTGTGGCGCAGGATGTCGTAGGCGGTCGATACGTGGACATAGAAGTTCGGGATCGCGCGCGCGAGCAGGAACTGCTGTCCCTTGTACGGAACGTCCTGCCCGCCGG
>DATBSV010000140.1:0-4945 GCA_036559685.1 Casimicrobiaceae bacterium | reverse complement strand
TGTTCGACGCGTGCCACATTTCCTCGACCGCGGCCGCCACGAGCTGCGGCAGGCCCTGGCCGCCGAACGACGGGCTCTTCGAAAGACCGTTCCAGCCCTGCTCGACGAACTTCCAGTACGCGTCGCGAAAGCCCGGCGGCGTGACGACCGAGCCGTCGTCCTTGCGCACCGAGCCTTGCTGGTCGCCCGGGCGATTGAGCGGGTCGAGGACGTCGGTCGCGAATTTCCCGGCTTCCTCGAGGATGGCGGCGACGGTGTCGGGATCGGCGTCGGCGTAACCCGGGAGCGTCGCGACCTGCGTGAGGCCCGCGAGCTCGTTCATGACGAACCGCATCTCCTCGAGCGGGGCGCGATACGTGCTCACCGGACGGATCTCCTTTAGCGCGCCGGAAGCGCGGCGACGAGCGCGGGCAGGACCTCGAACAGGTCGCCGACCAGCCCGTAGTCCGCGATCTGGAAGATCGGCGCTTCCGCGTCCTTGTTGATCGCGACGATCACCTTGCTGTCCTTCATGCCGGCGAGATGCTGGATCGCGCCGGAGATGCCGACCGCGATGTAGAGGTCGGGCGCGACGATCTTGCCGGTCTGGCCGACCTGGTAGTCGTTCGGGACGAAGCCCGCGTCGACGGCCGCGCGCGACGCGCCGAGCGCCGCGTTCAGGCGGTCGGCGAGCGGCTCGAGCAGTTTGCGGAAATTCTCACCGTTGCCGAGGCCCCGGCCGCCGGAGATCACGATGCGCGCGCTGATGAGCTCGGGTCGCTCGGACTTGGTGATCTCCTGGCCGGTCACCGTCGCGCCGCGAGCGACTGCCGGCGCCGCGGCGACGCTTTCGACCGGTGCCGGACCGCCCTCGCCCTCCGCGTCGAACGCGGTCGTGCGCACGGTGAGCACCTTGACCTTGTCGGTCGACTGGACCGTCGCGAACGCGTTGCCCGCGTAGATCGGCCGCACGAACGTGTCGGGCGACTCGATGCCGGTGATCTCGGACACCTGCGCCACGTCGAGCTTCGCCGCGACGCGCGGCATCACGTTCTTGCCGGAACCGGTCGCGGGCGCGACCAGGTGCGTGTAGCCCTGGCCCGCGAGCGCGAGCACCTGCGCGGCGAGGTTCTCCGCGGTGGGTCGCTCGAGGTGCGGCGCGTCCGCGTGCAAGACCTTGGCGACACCGGCGATCTTCGCGGCGCCGGCGGCGGCGCCCGACGCGCCGTGGCCGGCCACGAGCACGTGCACGTCGCCGCCGAGCTTCACGGCGGCCGCGACGGCGTGGAGGGTCGCGGACTTGACCGAAGCGTTGTCGTGCTCCGCGAGGATCAGGATCATCTAGATCACCTTCGCTTCGTTGCGGAGCTTCGCGACCAGCTCGGCCACGTCGGCGACGCGGCCGCCGCCCTTGCGCTTCGGCGGCTCGACGACCTTGATCGTGCGGAGGCGCGGCGCGACGTCGACGCCGAGCGTCGCGGCGTCGTGCGTCTCGAGCGGCTTCTTCTTCGCCTTCATGATGTTCGGCAGCGTGGCGTAGCGTGGCTCGTTGAGCCGCAGGTCGGTCGTGATCACCGCGGGCAGCGTCATCTCGACCGTTTCGAGGCCGCCGTCGACCTCGCGCTTGACCGTCGCCTTGCCGTCGGCGATCTCGACCTTCGACGCGTACGTCGCCTGCGGCCAGTCGAGCAACGCGGCGAGCATCTGGCCGACCTGGCTCGCGTCGTCGTCGATCGCCTGCTTGCCGAGGATGACGAGCTGCGGCGCTTCCTTCGCGACGACGGCGGCGAGGAGCTTCGCGACGGCGAGCGGCTGCAGCTCGGCGTCGGACTGCACGAGGATCGCACGATCCGCGCCGATCGCGAGCGCGGTGCGCAGCGTCTCCTGGACCGCGGTCGCGCCGCACGACACCACCACGACCTCGGTGGCGATCCCCTTCTCCCTGAGGCGGACCGCCTCCTCGACCGCGATCTCGTCGAACGGGTTCATCGACATCTTGACGTTCGTCGTGTCGACACCCGACCCGTCGGCCTTGACGCGGACCTTCACGTTGAAGTCGACGACGCGCTTGACGGGAACCAGGACCTTCATGGGGGGGCGGCGGGCAATGCGGGAACCGTGAATTATAGCTGGCGGCCCATGCATCGACTGTCGCGGGGCGCTCGATGTCTCCCGACGGTGTGCGTGGTATAAG
Organism: Casimicrobiaceae bacterium; assembly: GCA_036559685.1. GTDB lineage: Bacteria > Pseudomonadota > Gammaproteobacteria > Burkholderiales > Casimicrobiaceae > VBCG01. The sequence goes on along the minus strand of DATBSV010000140.1, from coordinate 2,772 downwards.
GACCCCGCTCCTGCCGCCGACGATGCCCGCGATCCCGCCGACCGACATCCAGGAGGTGTTCCGGCACCTCCCGCACCGGTTCCCGTTCGTGCTCGTCGATGCCGTCGAAGGCGGCGAGGCCGGCGAATGGATCCGCGCGGTCAAGCACGTCTCGGTCGACGAGCCGTTCTTCACGTCCGTCGGCGCCGAGAAGCCCGCGATGCCCGCGACGCTGATCGTCGAGGCGCTCGCGCAGGCGGGCGGCATCCTGTGCTTCTTCTCGGGGCACCTCAAGCCGCGCGGCGGGTCGACGACCTACCTCGCGGTGATCGACCACACGCGCGTCGAGCGCGAGGCATTCGCGGGAGAGACGATCGTGCTCGAATGCCGTCTGAAGCGCGTGCTGCGCGGCGTCATCCGCATCGAGGGCCGCGCGAGCGTCGGCGGCGAGCTGGCGGTCAAGACCGAGCTCACGGTGGTCGTGCGCGACACCGACGAAGCGCTCGCGGCCTCGGACCCGCGCACCGTATCGTGAGCACGCCGATGACGACTGCCCGGCCGGCGAGCGCGCCCGCGCCGCTGGACCGCGTGGCGCTGTTGCGCACGATGCTCGCGGTGCGCGCGGTCGACAACCGCGAAGAGAAGCTGCTACGCCAGGGCCGCGGCTGGATTCACATCCCGGGCCTCGGACACGAACCGCTCGCCGCCCTCGCCGCCTTCCTCGAGGCCGGCGACCTCCTGTTCCCGTATTACCGCGACCGCGCGCTGTTCCAGGCGCGCGGCGTCACCGCGTTCGAGATGGCGCGCGATTACCTCGCGACAGCGTCGTCGTCGACCGGCGGCCGCATGATGCCGGTTCACGGCAGCTATCGGCACCTGGGCATCTATCCGCCGGCAACGCCGACGGCGTCGCAATGCCTGCCTGCGGCCGGCGCAGCGTGGGCGCTCAAGCTCGCGCGCGACCGGCGCATCGTGCTGACGACGATCGGCGACGCGTCGGTGCGGCAGGGCGAGTTCTTCGAGGCGCTCACGCTCGCGATCGAGATGCAGTTGCCGATCGTGTTCGTCGTCGAGGACAACGGCTACGGCATCAGCACCCCGACGCGCGACCAGCTCCCGATGCGCCTCGGCGTTTTCGCGTCCGAGTACGCGTCGCTGATCGACGGCCGCGACGTCGACGCGCTCGCGTTGCACGCCCGCGACGCGATCGCGCGCGCACGCGACGGCCAGGGGCCGTCGATGTTGTGGGTCGAGCTCGACCGGCTCGCGTCGCACACCAACAGCGACGACCACCGGATCTACCGCAGCGCGGAGGACATCGCCGCGATGCGCTCGCGCGACCCGGTCGAGAAGATGGCCGCGGCGCTCGTGTCGTCGGGCGCGCTCACGCCGCCGGCGCTCGCGACGATGCGCAAGGAGGTCGAGCACGAGGCCGAGGACGCGTTCGCGCGCGCCGAGGGCGAGCCCCCGCCCGCGCCCGAAAGCGCGTTCGCGGACCTGACCGGTCCCGCGTCGCGCGACGGCGTCGCGCTGCCGTTCGCGCTCGACGAGCGCGAGAACACGATCGCCGCCGCGTGGCATCGCACGCTCGGCGAGGCGCTCGCGCGGCTGCCCGCGACGATCCTGTACGGCGAGGACGTCGCGGACCCCAAGGGCGGCGTGTTCGGATTCAGCAAGGGGCTGTCGACGAAGTTTCCGGACCGCGTGCGCAACGCGCCACTCGCCGAGGCGACGATCGTCGGCGCCGGCATCGGGCTCGCCGCCGCGGGGCTGCGCCCGATCGTCGAGCTGCAGTTCATCGACTTCGCCGCGCCGGCGCTCAACCAGATCGCCAACCAGCTCGCGACGCTGCGCTGGCGCTCCAAGGGCGAGTGGACTGCGCCGGTCGTGCTCTACGCACCGCACGGTGCGTACCTGCCCGCAGGCAGCGCGTGGCACAGCCAGAGCAACGAGGGCTGGTGGACGCACATCCCCGGGCTGCGCGTCGCGGTGCCCTCGACGCCGGCCGACGCCGCGGCGCTGTTGTGGACCGCGCTCCACGAGCAGGACCCGACGCTGTTCCTGATCCCGAAGCACGTCATGCGGCTGCGCCAGCCGATCGCGCACACCGCGCGCGGGTTCGGCCGCGCGCGCATCGTCCGGCGCGGCAAGGACGTCACCGTCGTCGCGTGGGGCAACGGCGTCGAGCTGGCGTTGGCCGCGTCGGACGCGCTCGGCGACCGTGCGTCGATCGAGATCATCGACCCGGTGTCGCTCGTCCCGTTCGACTGGGAGACGCTCACCGCGTCGATCGCGCGCACCGGCCGGCTCGTCGTCATCGACGAGGATTCGCGCACCGGCTGCTTCGGGCAGACGATCGTCGCCGAGATGGTCGGCACGGATGCGCGCTTCGCGCACTTCCTGTCGGCGCCCAAGCTCTGCGCGCGCGCCGACGCGCATGTGCCCTACCACCCGGTGCTCGAGTACGCGATCCTTCCCGACGTCGAGCGCGTGACGCGCGCGATCGAAGAGACGCTCGCTTGAGCGCCGCCGGGCCGCCGCCGCGCCCGATGGGCCGCCCCGAGGGCGCGGCATGTTCGTCTTCCGGCGCTCGCCCCCTCGCTTGCGAGGGGGGGCGCGACGCCGCGAAGCGGCTAGCCTGGGGGAGCACCGTCCCTTGAGCCTCGAGCTTGCGGTCCCGCAGCTCGGCGAAGGCCTGCGCGAGGTGCGCATCGTCGAGATCCTGCGCCGCGCCGGCGACGCGGTCGCGCGCGGCGAGCCGATGTACGTCGTCGAGACCGACAAGAGCACGGT